>JBLMXO010000322.1:0-2809 GCA_050257815.1 Actinomycetota bacterium | reverse complement strand
CAGGCGAACGACGTGTCGGCCTATATCCCGACCAACGTCATCTCCATCACCGACGGGCAGATCTTCCTCGAGACCGACCTGTTCTATCAGGGCATTCGGCCCGCGGTGAACGTCGGCCTCTCGGTGTCGCGTGTGGGCTCCTCGGCGCAGATCAAGGCGATGAAACAGGTTGCCGGCAAGATCAAAGGCGAGCTCGCGCAATACCGCGAGATGGCGGCCTTCGCTCAGTTTGGCTCGGACCTTGACGCCACCACGCAACGCCTGCTCAACCGCGGCGCACGCCTCACCGAACTCTTGAAGCAGCCGCAATTCTCCCCGCTCAAGGTCGAGGAGCAGGTGGTCGTGATCTATGCCGGCGTGAACGGCTATCTCGATCCGCTCCCCGTCTCCTCGGTGCAGCGCTTCGAGGCCGAACTGCTGCGTAACATGCGCGCCGAGCATGCCGACATTCTGACCGCGATCCGCGACCAGAGGGAGATCTCCAAGGAGACCGGCGACAAGCTCAAGGCCGCAGTCGATAAGTTTGCCAAGGCGTTCGCATAGAGCTCTGCCATGCCGTCGCTAAAGGACCTGCGCAACCGCATCGCCTCGGTCAAGGCGACGCAAAAAATCACCAAGGCCATGCAGATGGTGGCCGCGGCGAAGCTCAGGCGCGCGCAGAGCGCGGCCGAAGCCGCGCGTCCTTACGCTTTGCGCATGGAGGGTGTGCTCGCCAATCTCGCCATGGCACTGAAGGGGCGCGAGGGAGGACCGCCGCTGATGGTCGGCACCGGCAAAGACCAGGTCCATCTCCTCGTCGTCTGCACCGGCGAGCGCGGGCTTGCCGGTGCCTTCAACTCCGCCATCGTGCGGCTCGCGCGCGAGCACATCAATCAGCTCTTAGCCGACGGCAAACAGGTGAAGATCCTCTGCGTCGGCCGCAAGGGCTTCGATCAGCTTAAGCGCAACTATGCGCAGCTCATCATCGACACGATCGAGTTCCGCGGCGTCCGCCAGATCACTTTCGAGCATGCCGAGAAGGTGGCGGAGAAGGTGCTCGCTTTATTCGGCGAGGGTGCGTTCGATGTCGCCACGCTGTTCTATTCGCGCTTCCGCTCGGTGATCAGCCAGGTCCCAACGGCGCAGCAGATCGTCCCCGCCACGATCTCGTCGGAAGCACCTGCCCAGGAAGCGGCGCTCGGCGGCGCGGTCTACGAATACGAGCCTGACGAGGCCGAGATCTTGGCCGACCTATTGCCGCTCAATATCACCGTGCAGATCTTCAAGGCGCTGCTCGAGAACGTCGCCTCGTTCTACGGCGCGCAGATGACGGCGATGGACAACGCTACCCGCAATGCCGGCGATATGATCGGCCGGTTGACGCTCCGCTATAACCGCACCCGCCAGGCCATGATCACCAAGGAGCTGATCGAGATCATCTCCGGCGCTGAGGCGGTCTAGTCATTCGTTGAGATACTGAGGAACGAGAGCATGGCAAAGAAGTCCCCCGTGGTCGCCGAGACCAAGAAGCAGCAGGAGCGGGTCCAGGCTTATCAAGGACCCAAGGGCCATGTGCGCCAAGTCATGGGCGCCGTCGTCGACGTGCAGTTCGACGAGGATCTGCCCGAGATCCTGAACGCCCTCGAGACGCAGAATCACGGCAATCGCCTCGTGCTCGAGGTGGCTCAGCATCTCGGTGAGAACACCGTGCGCACCGTCGCCATGGATTCGACCGAAGGTCTCGTGCGCGGCCAAGAGGTGGCGGATACCGGCCAGCCTATCGCCGTCCCCGTCGGCGACGAGACGCTCGGCCGCATCATGAACGTTGTCGGCGAGGCGGTCGATGAGGCGGGCCCGATCAAGACCGCCGACAAGCGCCCCATCCACCAGCCGGCTCCTTCCTACGTCGATCAGTCAACGGAAGCTGAAATCCTCGTCACTGGCATCAAGGTCGTCGACCTGCTCGCGCCTTATGCCAAGGGCGGCAAGATCGGCTTGTTCGGTGGCGCCGGCGTGGGCAAAACCGTGCTGATCATGGAGCTGATCAACAACGTCGCCAAGGCGCATGGCGGTTATTCCGTGTTCGCCGGCGTGGGCGAGCGCACGCGCGAGGGCAACGACCTCTATCATGAGATGATCGACTCAGGCGTGAACAAAGACCCGCGCAAGGGCTCGGTCGAGGGCTCCAAATGCGCGCTGGTCTATGGCCAGATGAACGAGCCGCCGGGAGCGCGCGCTCGCGTCGGTCTCTCCGGGCTGACCGTCGCCGAATATTTCCGCGACCAGGGCCAGGACGTGCTGTTCTTCGTGGACAACATCTTTCGCTTTACTCAAGCGGGCTCCGAGGTGTCGGCCCTTCTTGGCCGCATCCCTTCCGCCGTGGGTTATCAGCCGACGCTCGCGACCGACATGGGCGCGCTGCAGGAGCGCATCACCACGACGCAGAAGGGCTCGATCACCTCGGTGCAGGCGATCTACGTGCCGGCCGACGATCTGACCGATCCCGCGCCCGCCACGTCCTTCGCCCATCTAGACGCTACGACCGTTCTATCGCGCTCGATCGCAGAGAAAGGCATCTATCCCGCCGTGGACCCGCTCGATTCCACCTCGCGCATGCTCTCGCCCCTCGTCGTCGGCGAAGAGCATTACCAGGTCGCACGCCGCGTGCAGCAGATCCTGCAGCGCTACAAGGCGCTCCAGGACATCATCGCCATTCTCGGCATGGACGAGCTGTCGGAAGAAGACAAGGTGACGGTCGCGCGCGCACGCAAGATCGAGCGCTTCCTCTCCCAGCCCTTCCACGTGGCCGAGGTGTTCACCGGCTCGCCGG
>JBLMXO010000321.1:0-6774 GCA_050257815.1 Actinomycetota bacterium | reverse complement strand
TTGATCAGGCCGGTCACCTCGCCATGCGCCCACGAGAAGACGTCCGACGAGCCGAGCGACAGACCGAGATTGCCGCCGAGCACCTTGGTCTCTGGCACCCACAGCGTCGCGAAGCTGATCGAGTAGGGGCGCTTCACGGCATTGAGCACGATCTTGCCGCCGTCGATGAAGATCCTGATGTCGCCGTCGTAATGGGCGATGCCCGTGCTGAGATAGAGCCCGGCATCGGGCGTGACGCCGGCGCCGAAGCCGAAATTGCCTGGAACATAGAGCCCCGACGCCCCTTCGTCCGCGCGCGCAGGCGAAGCGGCGGCGATCAACAGAATCAAGGTTGCCGCTTGCGGAAAGCGCGCCATGGTCTCTGCACTCAGCCGAAGCACAGTCTAGCGCTCGCTTCGGGCTTCCGCTGTCGCGTTCCTGCCACAAGCCACAGCTTCCTGGTGCTAGTCGGCGAGGCTTGCGGATCAGTCTTTCACGCAGGTCTTCTCCCAGTGCCCCTTCTTGCAGCAGGGAGGAACCGAGCATGACGTAGCCGGCGCGAAATAATCGCACACGAACACCTTGGTGCAGTGCTTGTGCACCTTGACGATCAGGCTGTGCGGCAGGAGCGAGGGCGCGATAGCCGGCGAGACCCAAGACTCTGCCATCGCCTTCGCGCCGGCGAAACAAACGAGACACGCGGCAATCAGAGCGAACCCCACACAATGTTTTCGCATTGCAATCTCCCTGGTTGAGCCTCGAGCACGACAAGATATCGGAGCGCTCGGGCGGCCTCAATCGCGGGCGGGAAGTGCGCGAGCGATGCAAAGGTTGCGCGCAGGCCGTGCGACTCGCTTCTCGCCGAGATCAAGCAGCCTAGTCCCCATCCGGCTTGTTGAAATTGGCGGGCAGGTATTGCAACGCGCCTTTGTTGTAGGCGGGCGCGATGCGTGAGCGCTTCGCTTGCATCTCCCTGATCGTCGACTCTTTCTCTTCCGCTCCGCGTCTCCATTTATGCGCGGTGAGGAGATCGCGCTGAGGCGCCGAGCCCGGGATACGGTTCGACGTCGGCGCGAGCTTCGGGCGCCGCACGAACGGTTTCGCCGCGAGGGGATCGGGCACGATGCCACCGCTCGGCTGCCGGCCGTTCAGACCGAAGCGATGCATCGTTTCGGCAAGGTCTCGCGCGGCGCGCTGCCTCGCTTGGCGCTTTTTCTCCGCTTCACGTCTCGGCGCTTTCCGGCGCAAACTCTCAACTCCTACGAACTGGCACTACAGCCCTAAGTTATGCACTCTGAGGCAGATTCACAGGACTGCCCGCGGCGTTGGAGCCGCGCGGATGTCTCGCAAAATGGGGTCGGTATGAACAACTGGCGTGTTGCAGTACTGGCGGCAGCGGCGGTCGCGACGCTCGTGACGAGCGCGTCGGCGGCGGAGCAGACGCAAGTCGAGAGAGTGCAAGCGGCGCTCGATGACTGGCTCGCCAGGCAAGCACCCATCGAGAAGGTGACCGGCATCGCTGCTTACATCAGCTTCGGCGACACCGGGCCGGCAATCGAAGCCTTCGCCGGCAAGATGGGGCGCGAGCCTGACGCCAAGCCCGTCGACCAGGACACGCTCTACCAGATGGGGAGCACGTCGAAATCCTTCGTGGTCGCGGTCCTGCTTCAGCTCGAGGCTCAGGGCAAGCTCTCGATCGAGGACACGCTTCGTAAGTGGCTGCCCGAATATCCGGCGTGGAAGGACGTCACCATCCACCGCCTGCTCGACATGACGAGCGGCATCCCCAATTATTCTGAGACCGAATGGATGTCGCGCATGTGGGCCGAGGAGCCGATGCGCGCGCTGACGCTGAAAGAGCTGGTCGCCGCCGTTTATCCGAGCCCGGAGAACCAGTTTCCGGTGAGCACCAGCTATCACTATTGCAACACCAACTACATTCTCGCCGCCATGATCGCCGAGAAGGCGACCGGCAAAACCTTCCGCGATCTCGTGCATGAGATGGTGATCGAGCCGCAAGGGCTCACCTCGACCTTCTACGAGGCGAGCACCTATCCGGAGTCGGTGACAGAGCGCATGTCGCACGGCTATTTCGAGAACGAGGCCTGCGCCGAGTATCAGCCCGACTGCAAGGTGACGTGGAACGCGCCGATCCTGGGAACCGATTGGCGCGACAAGAGTGTGTCGTGGATGCAGTCGGCGGGCGGCGCGGTGTCGAGCGCGCGCGACGTCGATCGCTGGATGCGCGCGGTGTTCGGCGGCAAGGTGGTGCCGCCGAAGCAGCAGAAGGAGTGGGAGGCGCTCGTCTCGATGAAGACCGGCGAGCCGATCGCCGATGTGAGCGACGACGAGCCCGGCGGGTTTGCGCTCGGCCTCGGCAAGCGCATGTTCCCGGCGCCGCTCGGCGCACAGTGGTTCTACCAGGGCGAGAGCCTCGGCTATCGCACGCTCTATGTGTGGATCGCCGACGAGGATCTGATGATCACGGTGCAGACCAACACACAGCCGCCCGAGGGCACCGACAAGATCGGCGAGGTGGTTGACGCGATCTATGAGATCGTGAAAGAGCCTAAGGCCGAATAGGAAGCGGACCTTCAGGGGACGCGAGGGATTGATCGCGAGCGTGGCCTTCTCAAAGCCCGCTCAATCTAAGCGTGCGTTGGTGCTTATTGGCCTCCGGTGGTATTCTTTTGCTGCGCCAGGACCTTCTGGGGAGGTCAGGCCCATGGTCTTCTGCGAGAGACGTATCGCATCGTTCCCGACCTTCGCCCGAACTGACGCTCCCGCGTCTCAGCAGGGACGAACGTGCTTGTCTGTAACCAGCTAGCCTAGGGAGGGTGCAATGAGAAGATTGTTCCTGATCCTGAGCCTGTTGTTGCCCGCTACGTTGCTTGTCAGCAGCGCCGCAGTGGCGGAAACCAAACTCGAAGCGACTATCTTTTTTTATGACGGTCAGGACTTCGTCCGAACCCAAACGACTTTACAGAAAGATGGACAATCAGCCGCCAATACCAAACTCGATCACGAGAGTGCGGCTTACAAAGCCCTTGTCCAAAGCCACTCATACACCGGGCAAGCAACCCTTTTTGGGCACAACTACCAAGCCTATTACGCACCGCTCATGAGTGACGACGGCAAACTGACGGGTGCCCTGTTTGTTGGCGTTCCGAATTAGCGGAGCCGCACTTCCGATAGAATGGTTGAAAAGCCCCGAGGCTTGTAACGCAAGAGCTCGCAGCCGATTGATCGCTTACCGCGCGGCCGACGTCATGAAATGCCACGTCGGCTGCGCGGCGAGGGCGACCCCGTTCAGCCGCGCGAGGGCTGAGCGCGCTGCGATGAAGAGGCCGTAGACGACGAGCGCGAGAATGAGCGCGAAGCCGATCCGGGGCGCGAAGATGGCGAGCCCGTCGAGCGCGCTTCTGTTCGCCTGATGCGACCACGCTGCGCTTGCGTCCCACACTCCGGCGAGGACCGGGATCGCCGCGTAGACGAGCGCGCGCCGGTTGATCCTATGCAAGTACGACGCGGCCATAGCCCACTCCACTCCAATTCACTGCATGCCGCGACGAGCGCGTTGAAGCCGGCGCGACTACACGATCCAGCCGAGCTCGCGCGCCTTGCTGTTGGCGACGCTCCAGGCGAGCGCCTTGAACTCGTCGCGCGTATAGATGGCCTCGGGGTCTTCGGCTCGCAATTCGGTGCAGACGAGCCAGGGCGCGTCCCCCTTGCGATAAGTCATCTTCAGGCAGGTCCCGCGAACCTGGATGGATATCTCCGGTCCATGCACGTCGACTCTGAGCTCTTGCGCCATGCCTCATCCCCCCGCTTCAAAGGCAAATCATAGACTTGATGGAGTGCCTTGCCGATGCTCTCGGTCGTTATCCACAGGGCTGTGGATTGTTTGGCGGGATGAGTGGCGGGCGAACAGAAAGATTGTTGCGCCTGTGGCCGCCGGGTCACCAACGCGGGCGCGCTTCGTGCTCAAATGTCCCTCTTACGTGTACCGAACAGTGGGGGATTTGTGATGCGTACCACCCAGGCGGCGGAGCCACGCCCATTCGCTTGGCAGCTCGGCTTCAATCTAAAGACTTATGCTGCGCAACCGTTTCCACCCGTCGCGTGGAAGCAGGTTCCCTCGAGCAACACTCTCAAATGGTGCGAAGCTGTGCACCTGACGTGGAGCGCCAAGAGGGACTGCGAGCGCTAGACAAAAAGGGAAGCCCCGGCTACGGGGGGACGCCGGGGCTTCGGGTTCCATTTACGGGGGGAACCTTTGTGATGGGGAGGGAATGCCCATCACATGAGCATCTTACGCCTAGTGTGACCTTCTAGCAACAAGCACGAGATTTTTCTCGCTTGTGGCGTACTGTCGCCCCAGTGCTGCCACTGTTGGACTCTCTTGTTGGATTCGAATTCGCGCGACTGATTTTTACGGGGGAACGGTAGGTAGAAGCCCGGCCTAGCTAGCCGGGCTTCCTCTTTTTTAGCCTCCGGTCCGCGCCGGGGCGCAAGCTCAGATCAGCGCGGTCAAGCGGGCAAAATAAAACCGCCGCCCGTGCCCTGCCTGGGCAACGGATGCGACGGTTTCGTACCAGCAGACGTCTCAGCGCATGCCGGCCTGGCGGAGATCGTAGGGCGTCGGGCGCCGCGCCAAGAGGTGCTGCGTGATCGAGGAGATCTCGATGTCGATCTCGAGCAGCGACACCGCCTCGCCGCGCTCGACTCTCACCTGAACCTTGTCGGGATCGACCGGGATATGCTTGCTGATGGCCGCGACGATGTCCTCGCGCAGGATGGGGATGAGATCAGCATTGCCGGGCGCACCCCGCTCGTGCATCAGCAACACTTGCAGCCGATGCTGAGCGGTCTTGGCCGTTGGCTGCCGACTGAACAAATTGATGAGCTTCATGCCGCCCTCCGACCGAACAGCTTGTTGAGGAGCCCGCTCTTGTCGTGGGGCACGACGAGCGGCACCTCCTCGCCTCTGAGTCTGCGCGCGACGTCGATATAGGCGCGGGCGGGCGCGCTCGCCGGATTGCTGAGCGTGACCGGCGTGCCCATGTTGGAGGCGTTCAGCACCTCCTTGCTCTCGGGGACGATGCCGAGGAGCGGAATGCAGAGGATGTCGAGAATGTCCTCCACGCCCAACATCTCGCCGCGCCCGGCACGCACCGCGTCGTAGCGAGTCAAGAGCAGGAACTTGTCCATCCGCTCGCCGTGCCGCGCCTTCGCGGTGGTCGAATCGAGGAGGCCGATGATGCGATCTGAGTCGCGCACCGACGACACTTCCGGGTTCGCCACCACGATGGCCGAGTCGGCATGACGCATGGCAAGCGAGGCGCCGCGCTCGATGCCGGCCGGGCTGTCGCAGATGATCCAATCGAAGAACGGCCTGAGCTCGCGGATCACGCGCTCGACGCCGTCCTCGGTCAGCGCATCCTTGTCGCGCGTCTGCGAGGCTGCGAGCAGGAACAGCGAATCGATCCGCTTGTCGCGGATAAGCGCTTGCGAGAGCTTGGCCGTGCCTTGGATCACGTGGATCAGGTCGTAGACGACGCGCCGCTCTGCTCCCATGAGGAGATCGAGATTTCGCAAGCCGACATCGAAGTCGATGACGGCAACCCGTTCGCCGTCGCGCGCCAGAGCCGCGCCGAGCGCAGCGGTTGAAGTTGTCTTGCCGACGCCACCCTTACCGGACGTCACTACCAGCACGTGGGCCATGTGAACGCTCCTCTCTTGTTCAATCCATTGTCGTGATTTCGAGTGCATCCCTCTCGAGCCGAGCCTGGATGCATGCCTTGCGGAATTTTGGCTCAATGTCGTCGGCCATGAGATAGTGGCCGTCGATCGACATGAGCTCTGCCTCAAGCTTCTTGCAGAAGATGCGCACGTGTCTGTTGCCGTAGGCTCCGGCGAGCACCCGCCCGCGCAGCGTGCCGTAGATATGCACGGAGCCCGCGGCGACGATCTCCGCGCCCGACGATACTGAGCCGATGATGGTCACGTCGCCATGCGGGTGGACGATCTGCTGGCCAGAGCGCACCGGTTTGTCGATGAGGATCGAGCTTGCCGGCGCTGGCGTCGAGGTTTCGATCGCTTGTGCCGGGGCCTTCTTGTCCTTGCCGGATTTTCCTGGGGTGAGCGAGGGGACGCGGCCGTCGACACAAGAGGGATCGGCACCCTCGATGCCCAGAATGCGGATGTCGCGCACGCTGAGCTCGTCGAGCAGGCTGAGGAAGGCGTCTTTCGCGAGCTTGAGTCCCGAGACGTCGATCACCACCGACTTGCCGGCGAAGAAGCCGGGCGAGCGGGCGAGCAGCTTATCGATGTCGCCGAGCCAAGCCTCGATCGGCGTCTCGGGCTTGACCACGAGCGCGTGGAAGGTCCCGCCGCGAAATCTGAAGGAGGTGGTGCCCCGAGTTGTTGTCATTTCGTTAACCTCGCCGTCATAGGACGGCGTTCGTGGTTAACGACCGGTTAATTTACGGAAGATTAAGCAGAAAAAGTCGGCCGCTAGCGCTTCGGTGCCTCCGTGCCCGGGTATTCCTCTTCCGGTTTGAGCTCCTCGAAGGCCTTTTCGAGGTCGACGCTGATCGGAACCGAATGATCGAGATCGCCTTGCGATTTCCAGGTCATGGCGGTCAGCGTGTGAGGGCCGGTGAATTCAAGCATTCCCGAAACGGTCGGCTCATCCTTGATCATGTCGCTGAACTTGGCAAAGGCGTTGGCCTTGCGGCCATAGACCACGATCGGGAAGGACCAGGGCTGATGGCCACCTGACGACGTCAGGCT
>JBLMXO010000320.1:0-3097 GCA_050257815.1 Actinomycetota bacterium | reverse complement strand
GTTTCGACACATATCTCGCCAACCCAGCAACATTGGGACATGCCGGGACCAACGCGGGCAACGATCGCGCGCTAGGCATGAGGCCGCTCAACAATGAGGAACAGGATGCGATGAATACCCCTCCAAAGATTGTCCCTATCCTGGTCGTGGCCGTGCTCGGCCTCGGCAGTCTCGCCTTGCTCACCAGAGCCTGGGGCGAGACGCCGGGCGCCAAGTTCACGCAAGCGGCCTGGGTGACACCGGGCGGCGATATGCCAAAGCGCGGCGACCGTCTCGATGCCGGGATGCAAGGTCCGGGTGGACATGGCCGGATGTGGCGCTGCAACGCGCCAGGCGGCTTCGGCCCGGGCGGGATGCATCATCATATGGGATGGCGCAACCCGGACATGATCGCCAAGCATCTCAGCGCCATGGAGACCGAGATCGGCATCCGTGCCAATCAGCTCGATGCCTGGCGCGACTTCACCGATGCGCTCCAGGGCGTGATGCAGCGGCCGACCCCGCCGTGGCAAACCGCTCAAGGGGAAGACGGGAAGCCCCAGCCCTTCGCGCTCGCCGAAGGTCTCGCCAACAATATGATTGCCCGCAGCAAAAGCGCCGAGACGCTGTTGAAATCGATCGATGCGCTGAAGTCGAAGCTCACGCCCGAGCAGCTCGACAAAGTGGCTGAGATTGAAGCGCGCTTCCGCGCTCACCATCCTGGCCCAGGATCTCATTTCGATGCACCGTCGCCTGACGATCACGGAGACCAACCGAACGACGGCCCGAAGGATGGGCCCGATCAGGGAGATCGCCTCTGAGAGTGGGACTGCCTCCAAATCCCTGACTGTGCCCTACCTGGGGGGCGGCGGAGAGAGATCCGCCGCCCTTTTTAGGTTCTAGGGCGTGACGAAGACGATCGGGCAGTTGACTGTAGCAGCAGCCGGCGCAAGCAGCTTGGCCTTGAGTACCGTCTGGAGATCGTGCACCGACGGGAAGTCGGCATCGTCGTAGACGGCGACGAGCCACAACGGCGAATAGCCTGGATCGCCCGGTAACGTCGCTGGCACGTTGTGGGTCTGCTCGGAGCCGGACTCGGTCTTGAAGCCTGAGCCTGGGCCGCCATTAGGCTGGCCGGGGTTGATGTTGAAGGTCACGTAGATCGGCGACACCGGAACGGCGTTGCCGGACAGCGGCGCCTCAGCGAAGCTGAAGAACTTCGCCACCTGGCCTTTGTACCAGGCGCTCTCGAGCCCTGCACTTTCACCGTTGAGACGCATCTTCGCCGACGACTTGTCGGGCACGACCGGCATGTTCCGCAGACCGGACGTTTGCTCCGTCTTGTAGCCGGCATCCTTGAGCGCGCCTGCATCCACGATGGTGTTGGCGGCATAGTCTTTCGGCACGGTCACCTTCCACACTTGGCGGAAGTCGTTGTAGCCGGCCTCGCCGGGCAGCGTGTCGATGATGTCGAGCTGGCCCTCCACGGGCTTGTCCTCGCCGTCGCGGTAGAGGACGTAGACCGGTGCGGGCGTCGTGGTCTGGACATCGAAATTGTAATAGCGCACGGGCTTGCCCGTCTTGGGCGACAGCCCTTGGGTGATGAACGGCCCGCTGTCGAAATCGACCGGCTGATTGGGACCGGGCAGATGGTTATCGGGCGTGCGCAACTGCAGATGCGCTGCCTTATCGCTGAAGCGGTCAACGGAAGCGACCGGCGCCTTGTCGGGGTCGACCGGCGCGGTGGCAGCCTGCGCCGCCATGCCGCTTGCGAACGAAGCGACGGCGGCAAAAAGCAAAGCAACTCGGGGAGTCATGATATTTCCTTCATGGTCTTGGGGGGTTTCGGGGGCTTATGGCAGGGCGAAAATCACCACGGCCGGCAGGCCCGAGCCGCCGAAAAAGGCGGATACGGTGCCTGAGACGGTGGCGGCATATTGTTTTCCGTCCAACGCATAACTGATGACACCGCCGCCGATGCTGCCGCCGGTGTTGAAGCGGTAGAGCACCTCTCCCGTCTTGGCATCGAGGGCGAGGAAGTCATTGTTGAGATCGCCGGTGAAGAGCACTCCGCCCGAGGTCGCGGTGACGCCGGCGACAAGTGGCGTAGGCGAAGCATATTTCCAGCGCTCTTTTCCCGTCGATGCATCGAGAGCCGTCAGCCAGCCCTTCGACTTCTCGCGCGGGTCAGAGACGACCGAGCCGCCGTAATAATGCATGCCTTGCATGATCGGCGGGTCCTTCGGTGCCTTGCTGAAGGTGCCGCACCAATCCACCGCCGGGACGAACAGCGTGTTGCTGCCGGGATCGTAGGCCGGGCCATTCCATTCCATGCCGCCGAGAAGTCCCGGGCAGCGATGCACGCCTTCGACCGTTGGCAGCGCATCGACATTCTCACGCGTGGTGATCGGCACCTCGTAGAACTGGTCGTGGCTGTCGCGGTCGAGCAGCCTGAGGAGCCCGTCCTTGCCGCTCACGCTGATCACATCGTGCGGCTTGCCGTCGATCGTGGTCGTGAACAGCGGGCTGACTTGGCTGAGATCAGCATCATGAACGTCATGCGGAATGAACTGGCGGTACCAGAGGAGCTTGCCGGTCTTGGCGTCGAGTGCGACGAGAGAGTCGGTATAGAGATTGGCGCCTGGTCTGATCTCACCGTAGAAGTCCGGCGCGGGATTGCCGACCGGCAGATAGACGATGCCGGCGCGTGCGTCGAGCGAGAGCGGCGTCCACAGGCTGCCGCCGCCATGCTTGAGCGACTCCGCACTCTCCCACGTCTCTGCACCAGGCTCGCCTGGGTCGGGGATGAGATTGAACTTCCACACCGGCTCGCCGCTCGCGAGCTTGAAGCCGCCGATCCAGTTCTTGGCGCCGAAATCCGCACCTGACGGCCCGGCGATGATAAGGTCGCCGAAAATCAGCGGCGGCATCGAGAAATATTGCCCACCGGCGGCGCTCGCGATCGGCTGGCTCCACTTCAGCGAGCCATCGGCCATCTCGAGCGCGATGAGATAGCCGTCTGCCGTGCCGCGCACGAGCGTGCCGTCCTTGATCGCGGCGCCGCGATTGGCAGGCGAAATCTCTTGGCCCTTCGGCTGCCAGATATAGGTCCAGCGCT
>JBLMXO010000319.1:0-2899 GCA_050257815.1 Actinomycetota bacterium | reverse complement strand
TTGAGGCCTTCGTTGATCTCCGTATAGCCGCCTCCGCGCCGCCCAAGCTTCACGGCACGGGGCTCGAAGCGGCCGTCGCCCTTGGCGACCAAGACCACCTGCCGCGTGCCGCTGTCGATCACGGCGCTGTCCGGGACCGCGGTGGCGCGACCGCCGTCCCCATGGGGATGGAACACCACATCGGCATACATGCCGGGCTTCATCTGCCCATCGGGATTGGGCAGCTCAATGCGCACAGAGATGGTGCGCGTCTCAGGCTTCATCATCTCGGGATAGATGAAGGTCACCACGCCCTCCTGCGGCTCGGTCGGAAACGCCCGCAGCGTGACCGTGGCGTGCATGCCAAGCTTGATATCGGCAATATCGGCCTCGGCGACTTCGGCGATGACCCAGACGCGCGAATGATCGGCGATGCGGAATAGCTCGTCGCCGGCGGCGACGCGCTGACCCTCGATGACGTTCTTCTCGATGGTGTCACCCGTCGCTGGCGACGCCCAGTCGAGCGTCCGCGGGTTGGTCATGGTCTTGCGCACTTCGTCGATGCGGGCCTCAGGGACATCCAGATTGCGCAGCTTCTGCATGGCGCCGTCGAGATCGCCGCCGAGCCCAGCGGAGTCTTTGCCGTGCGCACGCACGGCAACCAGCAGATCAGCCTGAGCCAGCTGGATTTGCGGGCTATAAAAGCGGAACAGCGGCTCGCCCTTCTCCACATGCTGCCCAGTCTTGTTGACGAAGAGCTGCTCGATATAGCCGTCGGAACGCACGGTCACGATGGTGAGCAGCGACTCGTCATCCTGCACCGTCCCCACCCCGCGCACGCTGCGGGAGATGGTGCGGGCTTCGACCTTTTCCGTCTTCACGCCAATGCGTTGGATCTTGGCGAGACTGACCTTGACCGTGCCGGGATCATCCTGCTCGTCGGCATAGACGGGGATGTAGTCCATGCCCATTGAGTCCTTCTTCGGCACGGGCGAGGTGTCGGGAAGCCCCATCGGGTTGCGGTAATAGAGAATCTTGCGCCCCGCCTTATCCGGCGTGGTTTGCTCGGCGGCCGCGGGCGAAGCGATCGGCTCGGAGCGATGCGCAAACCAATAGTTGGCGGCGGCGCCGGCAGCGACACCGATGCTCAAGATCATCAGAGTGTTCAGACGGCTCATGGCGCGTCTCCGAATCCTCGTTGACAGGCCCCTGCCCGCGAACAGGCAGAGGATCGGCGCGTGTCACGAGGCGCGAGCCAACGCTCGCGCAAGCGGCACGGCTTAGGTTCGAGGATTCAGACGCGTGGAGGCGGTAGTGGAGGGTTATGCGCGCGAGAGGCAGGACTCTCCGACAGAAGTGCCGAATGCTCTGAAGCTGATGACACCAATGTCATGCCCGATGGCGCAATTGCCGCGAGGGAGAAGCCTGCGCACTTGAGCGCGCAGGACGCGGACGTTCCACATTCACCCTTTGCCTGCTTGGCACAGTCCTGTCCTGACAGGCAGCAGTCGGGTTGAGCGGCAATTTGGGTTTCGCCCGGCAAAAGGACGCGCGCACTCGCCGCAGCAACCGGCTGCATGGCGACGGACAGGGCAATCAGAGCCGCCAGGATGGCTCGGGCAAAATCCATGGTTGTGGAGGATTACATGGGGGCGCCGCTCCCTGCAAGTGACGGAGCCGTGAGCGAAAGGTACAAGATTAATGGTACGAATACTTCAGGTGGCGCGTTTGCCGAAGGCGAGGATGCCGGCGACGGGAACGACGAAACCGATGACGACCGCAGCGATGGTGAGCGCGGCGAGATTGGCATAAGAGCCGCGGCCGACCTCAAACAGCAGATTGAGATATTTGGTCTCCAGCTGGCCCGCGACGAGAGCGACGTTCATCAGCGAGGCCATCAGGGCGAACCAGGTCGCGCGCCGCCCCGCCGGCGCATTGACGGCGACGAGGGTGAGCGCGGGAATCATCGAAAGCTCGGCGAAGGGAGAGGCCACAGTCGTATCAACAAGCGCGATGGTGCGCGCGCCGAAGCCCAATGTTTCCTCGGTCCATAGATCGAGCCGAAGAGCGAGCGCGATGTTGGGCAGCGACAAGATGGTGCCGATGACGGTGACCCAGAGCAACACCTTGGCGATCGGCGCCCGCGTGATCACGTCGGAGAAAAGCCAGGCCCCGGCGAGACTCAAGGCCGCGCCGATCTGGGCGAGCGTGCCGTAGAACGCCTCGTCGAAACCGAGAACGTCGATGGTGAACCAGCGATAGCCCTCTCCCACGCCTGGCGTGGAGCGAAACAGAAAGATCACGAGCGCCGCGTAGAAGATGCGCTTGCGGTGCACCTCGTCCACATCCTCCGCGACGCGATAAAGCATCGACGCGATCACGCTGAGCGAGATGAGGAAGACGATCTCCTGGCCGAAAGGGGCACCGGCAAGCCCGATGGCGAGGACCGCGACGCCGAAGAGGAGACCGCCACCGAGAATGCGCCAATCGATCGGCTTCGTCTCGGTGGCATCGAGCCGGACCAGCATGGCGCCGGTGAGAGAGACTGCGGGCACTGCAAGCCCAAGCAGGAACACGGTCTCATAGCTATAGATTTGCGCGAGCCAGCCAGATAGACCCGCCACCGACAAGATTCCTGACCACAGAGCGAGCCGCCCGAGCACTTGGACGAGGCCGAGTTCGCGCTGCACCTCGGCTTCGGGCTTCGGAGTGCCGTCGGGAAGCGTGCGCTCAACGACTTCGGTCGTCATCGCGTCGGCGATGACATCCTGGAGCACGACGCCGATGGTGATGAGGAGTTGCGCCGTCACGTAGAGCGCGTTCTTGCTCATCACCGTGATCCAGCCGCCGGCGGCGCCGGCGAGAGTCACCATGCCCGAAGCGACCAGGCACGCGCCGATAAAGACATAAGCGCGTCGCT
>JBLMXO010000318.1:0-2783 GCA_050257815.1 Actinomycetota bacterium | reverse complement strand
CTCGTCGCTCTGCACCGGCAACTCGCTGCGTGGGGCTATCATCTGCGCGACGGCAAGTGGATGACGCCGCATCTTGCAAGCTTCGGCTTCAGGGCCATGAAGCGCGACGATTTCAAGGCGCTGCTTGATCTTTATGTCGACATGCCAGGGAAAACGGGCATGTGGAGCTTCGATGCCGATCTTGATCTCACCGATGGGGGAAAAGAGCGGAGGGCGAACGAACCGACGCCTAAGCGAAAATCGCTGAAGGTCGCCTGATGGCTTCGCGAGGCGGGCGCGCCGGAAGTGGGCGAGAGGGCGTGAAAGCCGCGAAAAATGCCACACATCCTGCGCACGGTAAGAGAGCGGCGGCACGGCAAGTCGCTGCGCGAGTGCCGTTGTCCACGAAGTTGGGACGGCTGTTCTCCACCTCGTCGCTTCTGTCCCTGGCGCGCGTGGCCGGCGCCTTGGCGGGATTTGTGACCCAAGTGGTGCTGGCGCGTACGCTGCAAGCAAGCGCTCTCGGCGTGTTCTACTCGGTCACGAGCCTTGCCGCAGTGGTCGGGCTGATCGCGGCGCACGGTTACCCATCGATCGCCGCGCGCTTCATGCTGCGCTACCGCGAGCAGGGCAAGGAGGGATTGGTCGCCGCCTTCGTGCACCAAGCGCGGCACGATGCAACGCTATACGCGGGGATCGCGACGATCGCGGTGCTCGCGCTCGCGCTATTGTGGCCCTCGCTCAGCACAGAGGCGCGACTTGCCCTCGTCGCAGCGGCGCTCTCGATTCCCGCCAACGCCTCGCTTAGGCTCAACGGAACATTCGCGACGACGATTAGACGTTTCGCTCTCGCTTATCTGCCCGACACTTGCGTGAGGCCGTTCCTGTTGCTTGGCGGCGTAGCCCTTTTTATCGCACTCGGCGTGACCCTGACCGCGAGCAATGTCGCGTTCCTCTTGACGCTCATCTTCAGCGGAATTGCCCTCGCGCAATACGTGCTGCTGCGCAAGGACATGCCGCAGGGGCTGGCGCCGACCCCGCCCCGGCGGCTCCTCACCATTTGGCGCCGCGAAGCGACACCCCTCATCCTCGTTGCGCTGTTCACTTATTTCTTCGCTGACGTCGCCATCCTCATGGTCACGCCGCTGCTCTCAAGCGCCGACACCGCCGCGATCGGACTTTGCCTCAAGCTCGCGCTCCTCGTCGGCTTCGCCGTGCAGGTCGCGCATCAGGTGGTGGTGCCCGACCTCGCCGACGCGCGGGCAAGAAAAGATCATGACACGATCAGGGACGTCGTGCTGCGGGCGCTCGCTTTCCCTCTCGCCATCACGCTCGCGGCCACCATCGTTGTGGCGCTATGGGGCGAGCACATCCTCGCCATCTTCGGGCCCGAGTTCACCGGGGCGAAGCTTCCGCTGGTGATTCTGATGGGGTGTCAGCTCGCGCGGGCAATGTTCGGGCCGAGCGTGCCGCTGCTGACGGTCATTGGCGCGCAGAAGGAAAATGCCACCCTCGCCGTTGCGGCGCTCGTGGTGCTTGGGCTCGGAGATCTCGTGCTGGCGCCGCTCTACGGCGTGCTCGGCGCAGCGATCGCGGTTGCCATCGCAACACTGTTTTGGCTCATTGGCTGCGCCATCGTGCTCGATCGCCTGAGCGGGCTCAGGACCGATGCCCTTTATCTCATCGGACGGCTTGCCGCGTTACGCTCGGCGCCGGCCTAGGCGGCCAACGGCACACTGAGCCCGGCCGCGCCTGTTTTCTCGATCTTTTGCTCGGCCTGCTCGGTGGCGAACAAGCTGGTAAAAAGGAGCCAGGCGATGAAGGCGCCAATGGTGAGCAGGGCTATGGCTGCGAAAATTTTGCCGAAATAAAGGGGCATTGATCGTAGGACGTCCTTGTTGCGAGCGGCGACAGTAGCGAACCCGGCGGCGACGATCAATCGATCGCTGCCGGGTCGCGCCGGACCGCGACCGATGTCACGGTTTGGACGAGGATCAAGGAGTTCATATGAACTCAGTGGGTGCCAGGGAAAGCGGGGCGCGCCCCATTGTCCTCGTGGTCAGTGCGACCTTTCGCGATCATCGCGAGCTCAAACTCCTTTTTCCCGCGGGCATCGACTTTCGCTTTCACGACTATGCAAGCACTTCCCTTGAGGAGCTGATCAGCGGGCACGGAGAGGCCAATGGCGCGGCCGACCCGCTGGTCGAGGTCGAGCACATTCTTGCGAGTCTTGGCGGCATGAAGATCGATGCCGTCATCAGCACCGACGACTATCCGGGCTCGGCCCTTGCCGCGATTGTAGCGGGGAGGCTTGGGTTGCCTGGGCCGGATCCGAGAGCCGTACTCATATCCCAGCACAAATATCTCTCGCGGGTGGCGCAAGCGGAACTCGTGCCCGATGCGGTGCCGAGTTTCTGTCTGATCGACACGGCCGAAGGTGCCGCCCTTCCCGATGAGACAAGCTTCCCGCTCTTCGTCAAACCGGTGAAGTCGTTCTTCTCGGTCGGCGCTGAACCAGTCGCCACGCGCGCAGAGCTTGCCGCACTCCTTCCCCGCTGGCGCGCGCTCGACCAATTCTTCCTGCCGCTCGAGAGGATGCTCGAGCGCTATGCCGGGGAGAGCATCGGCAGCAAGCGCCTGATCGGCGAAGGCGTGCTCAGAGGCGTGCAGGTCACCGTCGAGGGCTATGCGTTCGGCGGCAAAGTGGAGGTATTAGGCGTCGTCGACTCGATCATGTTCCCGGGCACCATCGCCTTCGCGCGCTTCGACTACCCGTCATGTCTGCCGGAGAGCGTTCAGGCGCG
>JBLMXO010000317.1:0-3797 GCA_050257815.1 Actinomycetota bacterium | reverse complement strand
AGGGAGCGCCTCAAATGCAACGCTTATTACACAGGGGGCGGCGCCCAACTGCGCATGGCCATTCTTTGCCAGAGCGAAACCTCCAACGTGCAGATCAGGAGTGTGCTGAGCGATAGTGGGGGTCGCCTTAGCGGGACTTGGGAAGAGCGCACTTACAATGCCTCGGGAAGCGCGTCGGGCCAGGCCAGTAACGGTAGAATTTCTCTATCCATTAGCGGAGGCGTGACCGGCACCATGCTCGTCTCCTACACGTCCTCGCGCCAAAGCGTCTCCATCACGACGCAGGGAGTCGCTCTGAAAAGCGTGTCGATCGATCTGACGCGGAGCTAGCTAGCCCCCCGCACCTTGCGGGACTCCCTCAAATTCGGCTTCGCAACAGGGCAGGAAGGAGCGTTGCCATGGGCGAAATCTTGCTGAGGAGCGAGTTGAAGGGAGAGCGCCTGGAGCTCACCGGCTTCGGCTCCTGGACTGCGCCGCACGCGGGCGAGCTTGAGACCCTCGTCGATGGCGTGGCAAGCGACGTCGCCAGGGCTAAGAATATCTCCATCGACATGGCGGGTGTGCGCGAGTTCGACACGTTCGGCGCCTGGCTGCTCGAGCGGCTCACGCGCGAAGGGCAATCGACGGGCCGAGAGACGGTCATTCTCGGCCTCCCATCGCATGATCGCGGCTTGCTCGCCGAAATGCACGGCGTCAACCGCACCCCGCAGGTGGCGCCGAAGAAAGAGAACGCGATTGTCGGTGCCTTCGCGGCAATGGGTCGTGGCGGAGCCGCGGTCGGCGAGGATCTGATGCTGTTCGCCGACATGCTGGGGGCGGTCGGCGTTGCCGCCGCCCGCGTCGTGATGCACCCGCGCGAGTTCAGATTAACCTCGACCATCAATCAGCTCGACCGCGTCGCGTGGCAGGCGGTGCCTATCATCCTGCTCATCACCTTCTTGATCGGGGGGATTATCTCCCAGCAAGGCATCTTCCATTTCCGTAAATTCGGCGCCGAGCTTTACTCGGTCGATCTCGTCGGCATTCTCGTCTTGCGCGAGATCGGCGTCTTGATCGTGGCCATCATGGTTGCCGGCCGCTCGGGCAGCTCCTACACCGCCGAGCTCGGCTCGATGAAGATGCGCGAGGAGATCGACGCGCTCCGCACCATGGGCTTCGATCCCGTCGAGGTGCTGATCCTGCCCCGCATCATCGTGCTCGTCATCGCCCTACCCGTCTTGACCTTCCTTGGTTCGATGGCGGCGCTTTTCGGTGGCGGCCTCGTCGCCTTTCTTTATGGCGGCATGAGTCCCGAAATCTACATGTCACGCCTGATCGAAGCGATCTCGCTCACTCACTTCAAAGTCGGAATGCTGAAAGCCCCGTTCATGGGGCTGGTCATCGGTATCGTCGCATGCGCCGAGGGCCTTCAGGTGAAGGGCAGCGCGGAGTCCTTGGGGTTAAAGACCACTGCCTCGGTGGTTGAGTCGATCTTCCTTGTCATCGTGCTGGACGGTCTATTCGCCATTTTCTTCGCCTCGATTGGAATGTGAGACGAATGGCGCAGGAGCCCGTCATCAAAGTACGCGACCTCGTCGTCGGCTTTGGCCAGCAGACGGTCCTCGACCACCTTAACCTCGACGTGCGCGCGGGCGAGATCCTCGGCGTGGTTGGCGCCTCTGGCGCTGGCAAGTCGGTTCTGCTCCGCACCATCATCGGCCTCTTGCCACGGCGCCACGGCAGCGTCGAGGTGCTCGGCGTCGACCTTGAGAAAGCAAGCGAGGCAGAGCGCAGGGCTCTCGAGCGCCGCTGGGGCATCTTGTTCCAACAAGGGGCGCTGTTTTCCTCGCTCACGGTACGCGAGAACGTGCAGTTCCCCATGCGCGAGAACCTCAACCTCTCTGAGCGCCTGATGGACGAGATGGCCCTCGCCAAGCTGGAGATGGTCGGGCTCACGCGCGCCGACGGCAACAAGCTTCCCGCCGAGCTGTCGGGCGGCATGACCAAGCGCGTGGCGCTCGCAAGAGCGCTCGCCCTCGACCCCGAGATCCTGTTCCTCGACGAACCCACCTCAGGCCTCGACCCGATCTCGGCGGGCGACTTCGACGAGCTGATTCGTACGCTGCAACAGACATTGGAGATCACCGTATTCATGGTGACACACGATCTCGAAAGCCTGTACACGGCCTGCGATCGCGTTGCTGCGCTGGCCGACGGTAAGGTCGTTGCTGAGGGACCCATGGAGGTCATGCTGGAATGTGAACATCCCTGGGTGAAGACTTATTTCCAAGGGAAGCGCGGCGGCATGCTGGCTGGCCGGCGCGTAAGCGCGTGAGACAAGGAACCTGACGATGGAAACCCGTTCCCGCTACGCCTTGATCGGATTGTTCATGCTCGCCGTGATCGTCGCGAGCTTCGCCTTCGTCTATTGGCTCGAGAATAAGGGTGGGTTCAGCCAGCGTGACACCTATCAGGTCCGCTTCCAGGGTTCGGTTTCCGGCCTGTTGGTCGGCTCTGCTGTCTTGTTCAACGGCATACGCGTCGGCGAAGTAACCAATCTTGCGCTCTCGGCCGATGCTCCCGACCAGGTGATTGCGACGATTGGCGTCGTGCGCGGCACACCGATCCGGGGTGACACGCAGGTCGGGCTCGAGACGCAAGGATTGACCGGCGGCGCCGCGGTAACGCTTAGAGGCGGCACTGCCGATGCGCTCCTGCCCATGGCAGAGGGCGGCACTCCTCCGACGCTGATCGCGCCGCCGCTTGCAAGCCAGGACTGGACGGCGGCAGCGCGCGACACGTTTCAGCACGTTGATACCATCCTTTCCGAGAATTCGGATTCTCTGCACAGCGCCATCAAGAATATCGACACCTTCTCTGGCGCGCTCGCACGCAACTCCGACAAGGTCGATGGCATCCTTGCCGGGCTGGAGCGCATGACCGGAGGCGGAACGAACCCGGCGGAGGTTCCAACGTTTGATCTCGTCGCCGCGAGCAGCCTCCCGGCTCCCCCTGCAGAAGCACCCAATTGGACGCTCGTCATACCGGAACCAACGACGCTAATGGGCTTCAACACCGACAAGATCCTGCTTCAGCCGGCGAGCGGTGAGAGCGTGCCTCTCGCCAATGCGCGCTGGGGCGACAACCTTCCTGTCCTGTTCCAGGCGAAGGTGATCCAGGCATTTGAGAACGCAGGCTATGCCAAGCAGGTCAGCCGCACACGCGACAACGTCACCGGCAACTATCAGCTCCTGATCGATATTCGCAGCTTCCACGTTTTGACCGCTGGTGAGCCGAAGGCCGACATCGACTTTGTGGCGAAGCTGCTCGACCAGGACGGCAAGATCGTTAGCGCGAAAGAGTTTGAGGCGAGTGCTCCCGCCGCGGGAAGCGACGCACACGCTTATGTGACTGCATTCGATATGGCGTTCGGCAAGCTGGTAACCGAGTTGCTCGGCTGGACGATCGCCACGATTAACGCCAATCCCCCGCCGCCGCCGCCTCCGCCCCCAGCTCCGACCGCCGACACCTCAATTCCCGCTCCAGCTCCCGAACAGGCGCCCCCCGCCGACAGTCCTTGATCTGGCTCAACGCGCGCGCGCCTAGCAGGCGGGATCGTGCGCGGAGCCACTCAATCTATCGCTCCACTTAAAGCGGAGCTTGGTCGCGTCAAATGGAGCTCTTACAAGCCATCTATGGCCGCCGGTCGGTGCGCGAATATTCTGGCGAGCCCGTCGACGACGCGGCGCTGCGCAAGCTGATCGACGCGGCCGTTCAGGCGCCGAGTGCCATCAACAAGCAGCCTTGGAGCTTCATCG
>JBLMXO010000316.1:0-2621 GCA_050257815.1 Actinomycetota bacterium | reverse complement strand
ACGCGGCCGAACTTTGCGTCCTCGACGCACCGGTCGTGCTCGCAGGGGATTTCAATGTTGTGCCGACCGATGCCGACATTTATCCCTCCAAGTCCTACGCCAAGAATGCGCTTGTGCAGCCCGAGCCTCGCGATCTTTTTCGGCGCTTGATCGATCAGGGCTGGGTCGACGCCATTCGCAAAATCCACCCCGATGCGCCGATGTATACATTCTGGGATTACAAGCGCAATCGCTGGGAGCGCGACGCCGGTCTTCGCCTCGACCATCTCCTCTTGAACCCGAAAGCCGCCAAGCGCTTGGCCGACGCCGGCGTTGATCGCGCGGTGAGGGGACTCGAAGGCGCAAGTGATCATGCACCTGCGTGGATTGAGTTGAGTGACAGACCGGCGCGGAGCCGGAAACCTGCCTTGGCGGAAAAGCGAGTGCGGCCGAAGGCGCGGCCAAGGACGAAGCGCACAGGACAGCGGTCCCGCCGGCCGCTTCTCGTCATCGACGGGGATTCGTTTGCCCATCGCTCGTATCACGCGCTGCCGAAGAACATCCTGACGAGCGATGATAGACCGGCCGGTGCCATTCTTGGCTTTGCTAATATGCTTCTCCGCCTCTACCGCGAGGAAGATCCGCGCGCCGTGCTCGTCGCTTGGGATACTCTGGACGCGCCAACTTATCGCCACGAGGCGTTTCCCGCTTACCAGGGCGGCCGGGAATTCGATGACGCCGTGATCGAGCAGGTGGAAGTACTGCCTGAATTCGTCTCCGCCTGCGGTTTTCAAAACGCGAAGGCGCCTGGCTTCGAGGCGGACGACTTTCTCGCCTCCGCGGCGGCGAGAGAAGAAAAGCGAGGTGGCACCGTGCTGGTGGCCAGCGGAGATCGCGACTCGTTTCAGCTTGCCTCTGAGCGGGCGACGATCCTCTATCCGGTTCGCGCAGGCGAGATGGCGCGCATCAGCCCCGCCGAGGTTCGCGCGCGTTATGGCGTCGATCCCAAGCAGGTTCCCGATTTCATCGCCTTGCGCGGCGATCCCTCTGACAAGGTTCCCGGCGCGCCGGGCGTCGGCGCGACCGGCGCTGCGACGCTGCTCGCGAGATATGGAAGTCTGGAGGCCGCGCTCAAAGCGGGGCGGTTTTCGGCGATGGCAAAAAGCTTGCGGCTATACCGTTCGCTCGCGACCATGAGCAGGAAAGCGCCACTCCCGAGCCTCCGCGATCAGAAGCCGACCTGGGACAAGGCAGCTAAGCTTGCCCGGAAGTGGGGATTGAACCAGCTTGCCGGCCGGCTCGAAGCCTTGGCTGAGACGTAAGCGGAACTAGGCGAGCTCGAAGGTGTCGCGCCAGTCCGACGACACGTAGTTGATGATGATCGACTTGCGCAAACCCTGGATCGGATGATGACCGACTCCGTGCCAGGAATTCTTGCTGGGGATGAAGATCACGCCGAGATTCCGTCCGTAGGGTGCCGTCGTCACATATTCAAAGTCGGGCGGACCTTGGTGGATGTCGGTGCCGACGAGCCTAAGCGTCGGATCGTCGAGGAGATAGACGAGCATGGTGAACTTCTTCACCAGGATGTCGGTATGCGGCTCGAGCCAGAATCCGGGAGGATCCTGACAATATTCGATGCGGGGGTGAGCGTTTGAGAGATCGGTGCCGGTGGTCTGCTCGATCGCCCGCCGGACGCGAATATCCTTGAAGCCTTCGGCCACGCGGCGGCACACGGGAAACATCTCCTGGTTCTCAGGCGAAAAGAAGAAGCGGAGGGCGTTGTTCGTCTCCCTCTTGCCGTTGAGCACCATGTCCTCTGGTGGAGACGCTGCGAGATCGACGATCGCATCGACATCCTCCTCAGGGATCGCGTCTTTGAGCAGCCAATAGTCGAACGGCGTGGTCTCGTGCTTTGCCCGCGCGAGACAGGCGAGGAACGTCTCGGCGACCGGTTGCGGCGCGGGCTGATTGATTTGCAACCGTGCCATTTTGCCCATGTCATCTCCCCATGAATAAAAACGGAACGACTCTCTTGATCCGTGCCGACAGCTTGTGGCGTCCTATCTGGCGCGACAACGCCGCTTCCGACCGAACCCAGTTGAACATCACATAGCGCCGTTCGCCGACATAAGGCTTATGGCCGTGCCAAGAGTTGGGAGTAACTTTGAAGGCGCCAAATGCACCGCCATTGGGAGGGATTTCCGCAACGTAATCCTCAATGTCATCGGGCTTGCGCAGCAGCCGCAGACACCCGCCCGCGTCGTCCCATGTGTCGTTAAGATAGAGAAGGCAAGTGACGATCTTGTCTTTAGTATCCGTATGGATGCGCCCATCTTTTGCCTGAGCCCAGCCTCTAACGGTGATCATAAGAGGCAGGTTGATCAAACTGACTGCGAACTTTTGCCCGATCAGCTCAGCAAGCTCAGGAGACTGAATTTCGTCGATGAGCTTGGCGAAGGATGGGCCGTACTCGAGCGAGGAGAGAGGAAATAGCCCGGGTTTATCGATCCTGGGGAAGTCCCTGCCGATTGCCGCGAGGTCCTCATCATTGAGAACGCCGGCGGACGTGAAAAACTCGAATGGCTCGTGTGTGAGCTCGACTCTGGAGATCGCATCAAGATCAATCACAGCTTATTCCC
>JBLMXO010000315.1:0-4359 GCA_050257815.1 Actinomycetota bacterium | reverse complement strand
CAGGATCCGCGCGAGGCGCAGGCCGCCGAGCACAATCTCAATTACATCGGCCTCGACGGCGAGATCGGCTGCATCGTCAATGGCGCGGGCCTCGCCATGGCGACGATGGACATGATCAAGCACGCCGGCGGCACGCCCGCGAACTTTCTCGACGTGGGCGGCGGCGCAAGCCCCGAGCGCATCGCCACCGCGCTCAAGCTCGTCCTGTCGGACCCCAAGGTCAGCGCCGTGCTGGTTAACATCTTCGCCGGCATCAATCGCTGCGACTGGGTGGCCAAGGGTGTGGTGCAGGCCTGTAGTACGGTCGACGTCAAAGTGCCGCTCGTGGTCAGGCTTGCCGGAACCAACGTGGAGGAGGGCCGCAAGATTCTCGCCGAGAGCGGGCTCAAGCTGATCACCGCCGACACGCTGGCCGAGGCGGCAGAGAAGGCCGTGGCGGCCTATCGCAGCGTGGCAGGCAAGGCGGCGTAGGGCCGGTAAGGTGGAGGAGACATCATGAGCATTCTGATCGATGAAACCACGCCGGTCCTCGTGCAAGGCATGACCGGCGACAAGGGCACCTTCCACGCGAAGGAAATGATCGCTTACGGCACCAACGTGGTCGGCGGCGTCACGCCCGGCAAAGGCGGCGGCAAGCATCTCGACCGGCCGCTATTCAACACCATGAAGGAAGCGGTGAAGGCGACCGGCGCCACCACCTCGATCACCTTTGTGGCCCCGGCCTTCTGCGCCGACGCCATCATGGAGGCGGCGGACGCCGGCATCAGGCTGATCTGCTCGATCACCGACGGCATCCCGGCCCAGGACATGATGCGCGTGAAGCGCTACCTGATGCGCTACCCCAAAGACCGCCGTCCGATGATGGTGGGCCCGAATTGCGCCGGCATCATCAGCCCCGGCAAGGCGATGCTCGGCATCATGCCTGGCCACATCTATCTCCAGGGCCGCGTCGGCGTCATCTCGCGCTCGGGGACCCTCGGCTACGAGGCCGCCTCGCAGATGAAGGCCAAAGGTATCGGCATTACCACCTCGGTCGGCATCGGCGGCGATCCGATCAACGGGTCGTCGTTCTTGGACCATCTCGCTTTGTTCGAGGAGGATCCCGAGACCGATGCCGTGCTGATGATCGGCGAGATCGGAGGCCCGCAGGAGGCCGAAGCTTCCACCTGGATCAAGGACAACATGTCGAAGCCGGTGATCGGATTCGTCGCCGGCCTCACCGCGCCCAAGGGACGGCGCATGGGCCATGCCGGCGCCATCATCTCCGCGGCAGGCGACAGCGCCGCCGAGAAGGCCGAGATCATGAAGTCGTGCGGGCTCACGGTTGCTCCCAATCCGAGCGAGTTCGGCTCGACGGTGGCCGGCGTCCTTGCCAAGCGCCCTGAGCGCCGGGCCTTCGCGTGATCTTTTGGCCGTTGCGGCCAAAGTCGCACGGCCTTTACGACGTGAACGTGCATGGCCGGGCTCGTCCCGGCCATCCACGTCTTTGCGGTATAGAGCCGATCGCTGAGATCGGGAGTAAATAGCGTGCCATGAACGAGGAGATCAGACCGAAGCCGCGAGTGCCGGAGGCCCCGCAAGCGCTGGTGCGCGGCACCTCCCCCAAGGAGGCGGCGGAACTTCTGTTCTCTCTCCTCATCGAGGTGGTGCGCGAGCATCAGCCCGAGATCGAGCCGGTGCTCAAGGGCGGGGCCAATATCGACGGCTTCTCGCCCGAGCTGATGGCGCGAGCGCTGCAAGCGCAGGGCATCTGGTTCCAGCTTCTCTCCATCGCCGATCAGAACGCGGCCATGCGCCGGCGGCGGCACGTCGAGCGGACCCGCGGGCGGGCGAGCCTCAGGGGCACATTCGATCATGTGCTTGCGGAAGCCTCCGCCGAAGGCGTGCCGGCGCGGGTGATCGAGCAGCTTCTGTCGTCTTTGCGCATCCGCCCGGTGATCACCGCGCACCCCACCGAGTCGAAGCGCGTAACCGTGCTGGAGAAATACCGGCGCATCTACCTTCTCCTGCGCGAGCTTGAGATGCCGCGCTGGACCGAGCGCGAGCGCACGGCGCTCATCGACGGCTTGCGCGATCTGATCGAACTCGTGTGGATGACGGGCGAGCTGCATCTGCAGAAGCCGACCGTGCAGCACGAAGTACAGAGGGGACTGCATTTCTTCGACGAGACTCTGTTCGACAAGGCGCCGGAGATGCTCGCCCTGCTCGACGGCGCGCTCGAGCATTATTATCCCGGCAGCCGCTTCGAACTTGCGCCCTTCTTCCAGTTCGGCTCATGGATCGGCGGCGATCGCGACGGCAACCCATCGGTCACCACCGCGGTCACCGGCTGGACGCTGCGCCAGAATGCGCTCGCTTCGCTGCGCCATTATCGCGCCCGCATCGAGGATCTGGCGAAATTGCTGTCGATCACCGAGCGTGCTCTTCCGGTGCCTGAGCGTTTCCGCGCCGAGCTCTCCCGCGAGCTCGATGCGAGCGGGGAGGGGGAGGAGGTCGCGGCGCGCAATCCCGGCGAGCCCTATCGCCAATATCTGTCGCTCGTCTTACGCAAGCTCGATGCAACGCTTGCCCGCGTGCAGGGCATGGAGATCGGCGGGCCGGGTGCGGCCTACGCCAACGCCGATGAGCTGATCCTCGATCTTCACACCATCGAGACGGCGCTGATCGATGCGCATAGTGCTTCGATCGCCAAGAATCTGGTGCGGCCGGTGCGGCGCGCGGTGGAGATCTTCCGTTTCTCCACCGTGAGGCTCGACCTCCGCGAGAACACCACGCGCACCACCGAGGCGCTGCAATCGCTGTGGTGGGCGACCGCTGGCCATGGCGACGCGACGCCGCCCGAGCTGGGGAGCCGCGAATGGCGATCCTGGCTTCTGCGCGAGCTAGCGCGTCCGCTGACGGCGCCCCGCCTCGTGCCAGATTTGCCGCCGGAGACGACCGAGCTGATCGCCATGTTCCGCCAGGCCGGCGACGTGCGCCGAGGGATCGACCGCGACGCGTTCGGCACCTTCATCCTGTCGATGACACGCTCGGTCGACGATGTTCTCGGCGCTTATCTCCTCGCCAAGGAGGGCGGGCTGTTCCTCGATGCCGCGGGCACCGAGATCTGCGCCATGCCCATCGTGCCTCTGTTCGAGACCATCGCCGACTTGCGAGCCGCGCCCGCCATCATGCGCGAGCTGCTCGACGTCCCGCTCGTGCGCCGCTCGACCCATTGGCAGGGCGGCGTGCAGGAGGTGATGATCGGCTATTCCGATTCAAACAAGGACGGCGGCTTCGTTGCCTCGAACTGGGAGCTCGCCAAGGCGCAGTCGCAGTTGACCCGCGTCGGCGCTGACGCCGGCACAGCCATCGCCTTCTTCCACGGGCGCGGCGGCTCGGTATCGCGCGGCGGCGCGCCAACGGGCCGCGCCATCGCCGCCCAGCCTGCCGGCTCTATCCGCGGCCGCTTCCGCGTGACCGAGCAGGGCGAAGTGGTGTCCTACAAATATGCCAACAAGGGCACGGCGCTTTACCAGATGGAGCTGCTGGCAGCGAGCGTGTTCGAGCATGCGCTGAAATCGGAGCGCGAGGAGGCGTTGCAGCCGAGCCGCGAGTTCGACGACGCCATGGAAGCGTTGGCCGGCGCTTCCCGCGCAGCCTACTCAGGCTTCATCGGCCATCCCGACCTCGTCACCTATTTCCAGGCGGCGAGCCCGCTCGAGGAGATTTCGCTGCTCAATATCGGCTCGCGGCCGGCGCGGCGCTTCGGCGCGCGCTCGCTGAAAGATCTGCGCGCCATCCCCTGGGTGTTCGCCTGGGCGCAGAACCGTCACGTCATCACCGGCTGGTATGGGGTGGGTAGCGCGCTTCTGAGCTTCCTCGAGGTGAGGGGCGATGAGGGGCTCAAGCTGCTCAAGCGCATGTTCGAGAACTCGCGCCTGTTCCGCCTCATCATCGACGAGGTGGAGAAGACGCTGCTTCTCGTCGACCTCGATATCGCGCGCGCCTATGCGAGCCTCGTCGCCGATGAGGGCGTGCGCGAGAATGTCTTAAACATGATCGAGGCCGAGCTTGCCCGCACCAAGGAGATGGTGTTGAAGGTGAGCGGCGGCAGCGTCATCGCCGAGCGTTTCCCCGAATTCCGTGCCGCGCTTTCCGCGCGGCTTCCCACCATCAACGAGGTCAACCGCGAGCAGGTCCAGCTCTTGCGTCGCTTCAGAGGCACCGAGCAAGAGACCGAGCGCGAAGCTTTCAAATCCGCATTGCTTTTGTCCATCAACACCGTTGCCGCCGGCCTCGGCGCCACAGGCTAAACCAGGAGGGAGTAGATATGAGCTTTACCCTGATCCAACAGGCGACCCCGCGCCTTCACCGTTC
>JBLMXO010000314.1:0-3228 GCA_050257815.1 Actinomycetota bacterium | reverse complement strand
ATCGCCGTCGGCAGCCTCGGCGTTTCCGTGTTGGGCAAGATGCTGCGCAAGGACGAGGAGCAGAACCGGATCGACGCCGAGCAGATTGCGATCATGGTCGCCGGCAAGATGGTCGCCCGCTCGCCCGAAGACGGCGACCGGCTCTCGCTCAAGGAGCGCAACAGCATCAAGGCGCTGATCAGCGACGCGGTGGTCGCGCTTCGCGAGGAGACGGGTTGGGCGGGCCGCCGGGCGATCGATGAGCTCAAGGCAGGCGACCCATCGCTCGCCGTCGAGCTCTTCGCCGAGATCGCCGCGGTGAAGCGCGCGAAGGCTGACAAGGCCGCGCGCATCGCCTCGGCTGCGCTTCGCCACCAGGGAGCGCTTACGCTCCCGACCGATTCCCGCGCCGCGCTCATGCACTTCCAGCAGGCCTTCGTCCTCAATCCGCATGACGCCGCCAATTTGCTCGCGCTCGCCGTGGTGCAGTTCCGGCTCGGCGATGTCCCCAGTGTCGAAGCGCTAGTCGGGCAGGCGCAGACCATGGCTCACGGCAGCCGCGAGGACATTATCGGTCTGATCGACATGTTCGCGGGCGTGCTCAACATCCGGGGCGGGCGGCTGCCAGCCGCGATCGAGAAGTTCGAAAACGCCAAGCGCATCTTCGAGAGGCTCGATGAACCGAGGGCGCTGGTCGATGCGCTGATGGCTCTGGCGAGTGCGCAGATGAAGGCTGGTAATCTCGAGAGCGCACTTGCCAATTACGGCGAGGCGCAGGCGCTATGCACCAAGAACGACTACCAGCTTGGCTTGGCCCAGCTTCACGCCGATCTCGGTCTCCTCCTGCAGGGTCTCGGCCGCTTCTCCGAGGCCGAAACCATGCTGCTGAAGAGCTTCGCCATCGCCGAGCAGCAGGGAGAGATCGCCATCGCCGCGGTTGCCGCCGCCAATCTTGGGCTGCTCTATCGCGAGACCCAGGATCTCGATCGTGCCGAGCAAACGATCCGCCAGGCGCTCGCGCTTGAGACGCGTCTCAAGCACCAGGACGGGGTGGCGCGCGGCAACCTCAATCTCGGAACGATCCAGTTTGAGAAGGGGCACTTTGCCGAGGCAGCCGATCACTTCCAGAAGGCGCTCGATCTCTACGAGGAGATCGAACTTCCCGGGCTTGCAGCCAACGCGGTCTACAATCTCGGCAACGCGCAGCGGGCGCTCAAGGACGAGGCAGGGGCCGAGCGCTGCTACCGCAAGGCGCTCGACCTGTTCATGACTGCTAGTGACGCTCAAGGCGTAGCGCGGGCCGCCGGCAATCTCGGTGCCGTCTATCTCGATGGGGAGCGGTTCGGAGATGCCGAGCAGGAGTTCCTGCTCGCGCTCGATGCGGCAAGAGAGGCAGCAGACCCGCGCGCGATCGCCATGCAGACGCGGAACCTCGCCTTACTTGCGCGAAAGCGGGGAGACACGAGCGAGGCTTGCGCGCGGCTCAAGGAAGCACTCGAGCTCTGCCTCGCCGCCAAGGCCGAGACCGAGGCCGTCGAGCTCAAAGTGCTCATGGGGCAATATGGCTGCGAGCCTGTAGAGGTCGTGGGAGATGAAAAGCAACGAGCCTAACCCTTGAGAGCGCGAAAGGCGCCAAAGGATCAGGCTCGGAATGGTCGAAGCTCGCGTTAGGCCGCGCGGGTGCGCGCCTCGCTCTCGGCGGCGAGCTTGGCGTGGCGCGCCGTCTTAGCGAGCACGTCGTCGATCTTGGCCACGGCACTTGCCTCGTCGAGCTTCTCGACGGCGGCGATCTCGCGGGCCATGCGGTCGAGCGCGGCCTCATAGAGCTGCCGCTCGGAATAGGACTGCTCCGGTTGAGCTTCCGAGCGATAGAGATCGCGGACCACCTCGGCGATGGAGACGAGGTCGCCGGAGTTGATCTTCGCCTCGTATTCCTGGGCGCGCCTGGACCACATGGTGCGCTTGACGCGCGCCTTGCCTTTGAGTGTGCCGAGCGCCTTCTTGACTGTCTTCTCTTCGGAGAGCTTGCGCATGCCGACGGTGGCGAGCTTGGCGGTCGGCACCCTGAGCGTCATCTTGTCCTTCTCGAAGTTGATGACAAAAAGCTCAAGCTTAGCGCCGGCGATTTCCTGCTCTTCAATGGATACGATGCGGCCAACGCCATGAGCCGGGTAGACGATATACTCGTTAGTACGAAAACCGTGTCTCTGCTGGGGCCTTTTTTTCTCAGTCATACTCTCATCTCACTGTTTGCAATGCTTTGGCCAGCGCTGTCGCCGTGATATCCAAACTTGCCGATGTCTTCCCGACAGTCGTTTTCGACTGGCGCGCCGCTAACACGGCGGGACACGGCACAAGATGAACTGCCCGATCAGAACCCTGATCGCGTCATCCTCCCTCAGTTTAGAAAAAAAAGCGCGCCCAAACAGGGACGCCTCTCTCGGTGGCTCGCGCGCCGGCAGTTTGCGCCATTTCGTCAGTAAGATAACACAATCTTAGTGAATCGGGAAGCCGTTCCGTGCCGCAGCATTGCCCTTTTCGCGCCGCAACATGCGACATTTTGACGAGAAGGTTAACGCTTAACCCCTTGACCGGGCTAGTCACCTTCGCCGGGATTGGCCGAAAAGTATTTGTTGAACTTGTCCGGTTCGGACACGAAAGCGTCGGCATCTGCGGGCGCCGGCTTCTTGGTGGTGATATTCGGCCAAGTTTCTGAATATTGCCGGTTCAGTTCGAGCCAGCGCTCGAGATTGGGCTCCGTGTCGGGCTTTATGGCGTCGACCGGGCATTCCGGCTCGCACACGCCGCAATCGATGCACTCGTCCGGATGAATGACGAGCATGTTCTCCCCTTCATAGAAGCAATCTACGGGGCAGACTTCGACGCAGTCGGTGTACTTGCACTTAATGCAAACTTCGGTGACGACGTAGGTCATTGCTCCCACACGTTTGCGCGGCCGGAACGGCCGGCATCTCTAGCCCCTTAGGGCCGCCAAAGTCGCCCGAGGAAGGCCCTCACCTATCGCAATTGCGAAGGAAGCACAAGGCGGGCAATCGGCCTGGGCACGAGGCTGGTCGAGCCATACACCAGTGCGCCGGAGCCGCTACCTTTGGTTGAAGTTTGACTGACGCTCACTAATCCTGCGTCAATCAATTTGTGGGAACCCTGAGTAGCTCGCACAACAATTATCCAAATAAAAGCAGGCTACTAGGGAGTCTTGCCACTGCATGCTCGATCTGCCCGACATCA
>JBLMXO010000313.1:0-3609 GCA_050257815.1 Actinomycetota bacterium | reverse complement strand
GAGCGATGTCGGCGTAGGTCTTGAGCACGTCCTTAGGCGAAGGGTCGGCGGCGGCAGGGAAGGCTCCGAGAGAAATGCCGATCGCAAACGCTGCGAGCGGGAAGAAGGTCCATGATCTGCGAAACATCGTCGTCCCTTGCCGGCCTTCCGGGGCCTTTGGCCCAGTCCATCATGAAATTGCGACGGCCCTCTGGCGCGAACCTTTGGGCCGCCGCAAGGCTGAGATGAGGAAACGTCCGAGCTTTCGCCGGGACATTCCAGACATTCGGGCTGGGCAGCCGAATGTCTTGTCAGGACAGTAGCGGGACGGGTAACATGCATGAAGTGAACTCTTTTCAGACAAATAGTTGCATGCAATGCATTTGAGGGAAGTCGACGCCAATCTCTTGGTGACGCTGGACGCGCTCCTCGTCGATGCAAGCGTGACGCGCGCTGCCGAGCGGCTCGGACGAAGCTCGTCCGCCATCAGCCATGCGCTCGCCAAGCTCCGCGAGATTTTCGCCGACGAGCTGTTCGTCCGCGCCGGGCAAAAGCTCGTGCCGACAGCCAAGGCGCTCGAGCTTGCGCCGACGGTGCACGTGATCCTCGCCGGCATGGAGAGCCTGCTTCGGCCGAGCAAGCCGTTCGATCCTTCGCTTGCCTCGCGCGACTTCTCGATCGCCGCGAGCGAGGCCGGCGAACTCATTCTCGTCCAGCCGGTTCGCCAGCGCCTCGCCCAATCAGCGCCGAGTGTCCGCGTCGGCTGGATGCCGTCGCATCGCGAGGAGAATGTCGAAGCGTTGCGCGCCGGCCGCTGCCACTTCGTGATCGACATCGAAGGCTTGTCGGTTCAGGCCCCCGACATCCGCGTGGTGAAGCTGGTCGACGACAGCCTGGTCACCCTCGCGCGCCCTGGCCATCCGCTGGCAAAGCGCCGTCCCAAAGCAGCCATGTTCGCCGGTGCCGACCATATCGCGGTGAATTCCTTGCCGGCGCTCGAATTGCTCGACCGCGCCCTTGCCGCCGAGAGAGTCTCGTGCCGCATCGCTGCGCGCGTCTCCTCGGTGCTCGTCGGCCTCCTGCTCGCGCTCAACAGCGATGCACTGCTTACCCTCCCCGCTTCGCTCGCTTCGATCCTTGAGTGGGAGTTCGGACTCGTGCGTATTCGCCAACCCTTTGCGACGGCCGCCTTCCCATTGAGGCTCTTCTGGCATTCGAGCTATGACCGTGACGAATGCCACGCATGGGTGCGAGGCGAGGTCGGAAAGCTCGTGCGCGAGATCGAGAGCAAGGCTTGAGGAGAGGCGGGATGGGCAAGACGGTGCGGCGGTTCAAGCTTGCCGCACTCTTGCTTGCAGCGTCGCTCATGCCGCCGGCGGGCGCGCAGGCCGCCGCTCCAGAGGATATCGAGTCTCGCCTCAAGCTCACCATCGGCGGTGCGACTAAGACGCTCTCGCTGAGCGAGGCGATGGCGACGCTCAACATTCCTTCCGTCAGCATCGCTCTTATCGATCAAGACCAAATCGCCTTTGCGCGTGCTTACGGACAAGGCACGACACCGGAGACCCTGTTTCAGGCTGCGTCGCTATCGAAGTTCGTCGCCGCCATCGGTGCGATGCGCCTCGTCGACCAGGGCAAGCTTTCCCTCGACGCTGACGTGAACAAGGGGCTGACCTCCTGGCGCGTGCCGGCCAACGGTTTTGATAAAGATCATAAGGTGACGTTGCGCGGGCTGCTCAGCATGACGGCGGGAATCGGCGTGCCCGGCTTCCTCGGCTACGAGCTCGACGCTCCGCTTCCTTCGCTCACGCAGATTCTGGACGGAACGCCACCTGCCAACTCGCCGCCAGTGACGGTCATCGCCGCACCGGGGAGCTCCTATCACTATTCGGGCGGTGGCTATGAGATCGCAGAGGCGCTGATGATCGATGCTCTGCACCGGCCCTTCGTCGAGGCGATGGCCCAGCTCGTGCTGAAGCCTGCCGAGATGAGCCACTCGACCTTTGCTCAACCGCTGCCGAAAGACCTCGCGACGAAGGCGGTGACCGGGCATCTCGCCGACGGAAAAGAAGTCGCGGGCGGCTTTCATGTCTTCCCAGAGCATGCGGCCGCGGGCCTATGGTCGACGCCGACCGAGATTGCCAATCTCCTGCTGCTCGTCGGCAGGGCCTGGCGCGGCGACAGCGCGCTCTTTCTTAAGCCCGAGACCGCGCGCGAGATGCTGACACGGCAGTCTGTCGGTCCCTACGGTCTTGGCGCTGCCATCGCCGACAGCGGCGGCGCGCTCATCGTCATGAAGCGCGGGCAGAATGTCGGCTATCAGTCCTACCTGATCCTCATCCCTGGCCAAGGCCAGGGGATGGTGGTCATGACCAACTCCGACAATGGCTCAATCTTGGCCGAGGCGCTCATCCGGCGGGCAGCCGAAGTCTTTGGCTGGCCGGCCCTTCCGGCCCTTGCCGACTAAGGTCAGAGCGGCCCCTGGTTTCCGTCACATGGCTCGATTACCATAGGGGCCTTGCGCCCGCTTGCCCGAGGGCGGGTCCCCGGAGGAAACAATGTCCGAATGGTTCCGCGCCGGCCTCGTCGCCGCGCTTTTCCTTGTCCTAGCCACCCCTTCCCTCGCCGCCAAGAAGACCTATCAGGACGATGCCCTTGACGACGCGGCGATCACCCTGATCGCCGATCTCAGGGACCAAGCCGGCACCGTCGAGAAGCCGCTGATCAAGCTGAAGCAAGCAGCCGACGCCTTGCTCAAATCGCAAGATCTTGCCGGCGCGGCGGATGTCTATGTGCAAATCGTCACCGTAGCGCCGAACGATGCCACCGCCTGGCGCAGGCTCGCCGACATCTGGCTCTCGATCCCCGTTAGTGATGAGGACGACGGCTCGACGCGGTTCGAGAATGCGACCACTGCCGCCTACATCTCCTACCAGCGCGCGACGACGCCCAAGGACGAGGCGGCGGCGCTCATCACGCTCGCCAATGCCTTCGGCAAGCGCGACGAATGGCGGCAGGCGCTGAATGCGGTGAAACTCGCGCTCAAGCTTGATGAGACGCCCGAGCTCAAAGAGGTCTATGCCTCGCTCCGCGAGAAGTACGGCTTCCGCGTCTCCAATTTCAGCGTGGACTCCGACTCGGCCTCACCGCGCGCCTGCTTCCAGTTCTCCGAGAAGCTGCCGAAGCGCACCGACTTTGCTCCGTTCGTGTCAGTCGTAGGCCAAGACAAGCCGGCGATCTCGGTCGATGACCAGCAGCTCTGCGTCGAAGGGCTCGAGCACGGCGACACTTATTCCATCACGCTCCGCGCCGGACTCCCCTCCACGGTCGACGAGACTCTGCTCAAGGACGCTGAGTTCACCATCTATGTGCGCGACCGGAGCCCGTCGGTCAGGGTCGCCAGCAAGGCCTATGTACTGCCGCGCACCGGCCAGCAAGGCATCCCGCTCGTCAGCGTGAACACCGATGAGCTGAAGGTCACGATCTACAGGATCGGCGACCGCAGCCTACTCGACAACGTGCTCGGTTACGACTTCGAGCGCAATCTCTATCAGTACTCGCTCAACGACATCGCCGACCAGAAGGGCGTGCAGGTGTGGAGCGGTGAGCTCAAGGTCGAGAAGGAGCTCA
>JBLMXO010000312.1:0-5419 GCA_050257815.1 Actinomycetota bacterium | reverse complement strand
TTCAAGCCAAAACGCGAGGACTCGTAGTTGTTGTCGACGACGTAAGTGTTCGTCTCGGCGCCGTCGTCCCAGAAGAGCACGGCCTTGTTGGCCTTGCCGTAAAGCGTCACCGAGACCTTCTTGTTGCCCTTCCGCACTGTTGTCGCCTCGAGCTCGGCCACACGTTCCTCGAGGTCTGAGCAGCAATCGCCGCCAAGATCGGCCGCCTTGGCCGGTGTTTGCGCGACCATGCCGCCCATCAGCGTGACGCCGACGGCAATGAGCAGGCGAGAACGTAACCCCAGTCCCCAATTCATGACGCTTGTTCCCCTGTTCTTGGTTATATAAAAACCCCTATCATCTTCATAGTGTTTCGCAACAAGCTATATCCTTATGTGCATAGCATGTTGCCGCGGTGCAACATTCGATCATGCAGGTCCACGCGGAACGTTACAGGATCACTTGGCTCCAGCCTGAGGAGCTGGAGGATGAGGCGAAGGTAATCAACCCGGTTTGCACGTCATGACAACACAGTCCCCCTGTGTCCTTATCTAAACTCTACCATTTAGATCGTGATTATCAATATCGCCATCGCCGCATTTCTTTGTTTGCTCGATCCGTAGAACGGTTTTCGCTTTGTCTGATCTGTCGCGGCCCTTACGCGCTCGCGCTCATGGCAAGCGCCCCCGCCGGGCGTTAGGCTAACGCGGGTCAATTCAGGCGACATATGACGGACAGGATTAGCGAGACGATCGCAGCTTCGGGGCCGAGGACGACGTGCGAGGCCGCAGTGGTTGGGGCCGGCCCCGCGGGGCTTGCAGCAGCACTCGCACTTGCTCATGTCGGATCCGACGTCGCGCTCGTCGGACCTCCTCCTCCTCGCTACGCGGCCACCGCCGAGACGCGGACGGCGGCGCTGCTCGTGAGCTCAGTCGATTTCCTCAAAGCGCTCGGCGTGTTCGATCGGCTCGCGGAGGAGGCGGCTCCGCTCAAGGCCATCCGCATCATCGACGCGTCGCGCAGCCTCATACGCGCTCCTGATATCGAGTTCAGGGCAAGCGAGCTTGAGCTCCCGGCCTTCGGCTACAACATCCCTAATAGCGCTTTGGCGGAGGCTCTCTACGCGCGGGCACGCGATGTGCTCCCTACCATTGTCCCCTCGAGCGTCGAGCGCGTCAGCCTCGGGGAGCACACTGCGAGCCTCGAATGCACCGATGGAAGCAGCCTAGATGCTCGCCTGGTCGTGGCAGCCGATGGACGGCGCTCGCTCTGCCGCGCAGCCGCGGGAATCGAGACGAGCGATTGGCGTTATGACCAGGGCGCCATTGCCTCGAGTTTCCGTCACGGCCGGCCGCATGACGGCGTTGCCATCGAGCTCCATCGCGAAGGCGCATCTGTTACCACGGTGCCCCTCCCCGACCCACGCGCGTCAGCTTTGATCCTGGTCGGCTCGACCTCTGATATCGCTGCGCTCATGCAGCGCGACGAGGAAGGATTCGCCGACGAACTCGCCGAACGACTCGATGGGCTTCTTGGCCAGATCGAGGGCGTCGGTGCGCGCAGCTCGTTTCCAGTCGCGGGATTGACCGCGAAGAACCTCGCCGCGCAGCGCATCGCTCTGGTCGGAGAGGCTGGACACATCCTGCCCCCGATCGGCGCGCAAGGACTTAATCTCGGGCTGAGAGACGCGGCGGCTCTTGCCGATTGTGTCGCTGACGCGCGGGCGCGCGGCGCCGATCCTGGTGGCGATGGCGTGCTGCAATCCTATATGGCGGCGCGGCGTCTCGACGTCCTCTCACGCGCGGTCGGTGTCGACTTCCTCAACCGCTCCCTGCTCACCGGCTTCATTCCGCTCCAGGCGGCACGCGGTATTGTTATGCACGGGCTTGCCGCGCTTCCACCCTTACGCCGCATGGTCATGCGTATTGGACTTGAGCCGCCGAGCGCTTTGCCGAGACTCATGCGAGGCGCCGAGGCTTGACGCGGGAAGGTGTATTTGCCACGAGGAAGCCCCTCGCCGGCAGAAGCCGCTGCAACAAGGACCGAGTGGTGGCTGCGTCAGCGCCCGAGAAGCTCCCGTTCCTCCTGGACCTGCGCTATCAGGCCGAATATGTCGGCTTGCGCTTCCTGATCGGGCTTGTGAGGTTGTTTCCGCTCGATGTCGCTTGCGCCATCTCGGCCAAGGCTTGGCGGATCATCGCCCGGCGTAATCGCAGACATAAGCGAGCGCTCGCCAATCTCGAGCGCGCCTTCCCGGAGAAGACGCCGGAAGAGCGCGAGCAGATCGCGCTTGCGGCATGGGAGAATCTCGGCCGCGTCATGGTCGAGACCATGTGCATCGACCGCATCCTCCAAGATCCCGGCAGGCTGCACGTCACCAATGGCCACTGGATCAGCCGCTACAAGGACAAGATGGGCCCCGCGCTCATCGTCACCATGCATATGGGCAATTGGGAGCTCGGCATGTGGCCCGTCACGCTCGCAGGTGTCCGCCCGGCTGGCGTCTATCGCCAAGTCAAGAACCCTTACGTCGACCGCTACTTGCGGTCCCAAAGAGTGGCGCTCTATCCCGGCGGCCTGTTCGGACGCGGACGCACGGCTGGTCAGGACGAGACGCAGAAGACGGCGCGCCTCATCATGGATTATGTGCGCCAGGGCGGCCGGCTCGGCTTCATCTCGGATCTATGGGACGCGAACGGAATCGAGGTTCCGTTCTTCGGCTATCCCGCCAAGAGCATGCCGATCGCGGCGATGATCGCGCGCAGAGTGGGCGCGCGCATCTGGATCGGCCGCTGCATGCGCATCGGCAACCGATCCGTCTTCGACGTCAATGTCAACGAGCTCAGGATTCCTCGCACCAACAATCAGGCCGAAGATATTCGCAACATCACCGCTGCCATCCAACGCCATTTCGAGACTTGGATTCGCGAGACACCCGAGCAGTTCATGTGGTCGAATCGCCGTTGGTCCTGACCATCCTTAAGTTGACAGCCCTCACGTGCTTCGATCTTATTTATGATAAAAGACTCGGGGACGAGGGTTCGTATGATGTCTACCGTCCGCAACGCTAGGTTTCAGATCGGGCAGGTGGTGCGCCACCGGCTCTATCCATTCCGTGGCGTGATCTTCGACGTCGATCCCACCTTCAGCAACACCGAGGAATGGTACCGCTCCATTCCCCAGGAGGTGAGGCCGAACAAGGATCAGCCCTTCTATCACCTCCTCGCCGAGAATGCAGACACCGAGTACATCGCTTATGTGTCGGAGCAAAATCTCATCGCCGATCCCTCCGACGAGCCATTGCGCCATCCGCAGGTCTCTGAGTTATTCGAAGACCTCCGCGAGGGCATTTTCCGCTTCCGCTTCCTCCAAGAGCATTGAGGTCTGAGCCCCCAGAGGCTGAGCTACCGGCTTTCGCTCAATCGAGTCGGCTTCCCAAGACGACGAAGGCCGCGCTGGCAAGCCGGGCGCGGCCTTCGTGATCTGGTTTAGGCGCTCAGCGCTACTGTGCCGGGGGTGCGATCCTCTTCGGCGCTGCCGAGGTGTTGGCTGGAGCTGCGGCCTGGCCCTGCACCGGCGCCACCTGCTGCGCTTCCTTCTTCTGCTGCGCCTCGGCGGCCTTGGCGGCGAGCTCCTCCTGACGCTTGCGGAACACTTCCATCAGCTGGCGCCGCGATTCCTCATACTTGGCGTTATCGACCGGCGGGCCGTCATAGGCCTTGGCAAAACCCGTGAGCGGCACGGGAAAGCCCATGGTCTTCTGCTGGATGTTCATGGCGGCTACGACCATCTGTTTGCCCTTGCGCATGGAGTCGAACATTTCCTTGGTCAACTCCATCTGCACTTGGCAGCTGGTCGGGAAGCACAGCGTATATTGCAGCTGGATCGGCTGATTGTCGTCGATCTTGATCTGTACGCCGGCTGGGATCACCAGCGCGTAGGCTGTCGGGACCCTGACAAGCAGCTGCTGCTTGTCATCGCCCTCAGCCTGGCGCACAGCGGCTGCGATCAGCACCATGCCGGTATTGGGCTCGAGACCTTCGTGGTTGATGAGGCAGATCTGCTTGTTTTGGGTCTGCTCATTCTTCATACAGAGCTTGACCCAGGCATCTTCCGGAGCGCCAGCGGTGGCGTCGCCTGCGGGCTCAGCCGCCTGCGCGGTGGGTGCCATTTGCGTCTTAGGAGCTTGCGTGGTCTTGGGAGCTTGCGTCTGTGCCGTAGCCATAGACGTGCCGAGACACAAGGCAAGCGCCACGGCGCCCGTGTAAATCATCCCGCGACCAGCGCTGTTGCACAGCGTGTTAAACCGATCCCTGGACCAGATCATCAATCGACCTTTCCTCTTTTCGCGGGTAGGTTCAGTTCCTGAACCCGTATAGCCCCGTTCCCGCGTCTTTGCGAATAGGGTCAATACCCGAAATGAGGCGTAGGCGTGGCTGACCGCCGCGTGCCGAAGACTTTCTTAGAGCTCCGTTCTGGAGCCCTAACCTTTTCGTTTAGCATGCCCGTGCCGCCGCGTCGGATTGCCTTGCGAGCGATATTACCCTTTAGTCGTGCTGCAATGCGGAATGCATCTATAGCCATGCGCGCGCCCCGTTGAAAGCCCCTATTTCATTGCCGATCCTCCTCCTCCTCCTCCTCGCACTTGGTAGCAGCCAAGCGGTGGCGGCAGAGGGGATCGCCATGCATGGCAGCCCGCGCGAGACGGCGGGCTTTACCCACTTTTCCTACGTTGATCCAGATGCCCCCAAGGGCGGCCGCGTCACATTTGCCGTGCAGGGATCCTATGACAGCCTGAACCCGCTGATCGTCAGAGGAGAGCCCGCGGACGGCGTGCGCGACTATGTCTATGAGAGCTTGCTCGCGCGCGCTAACGACGAGCCCTTCACCCTTTACGCACTCATCGCCGACAGCGTGGAGACTCCTCCTGACCGAAGCTATGTCGAATTCACGCTCGATCCACGCGCGAAGTTCTCAGACGGCGTGCCGATCACCGTCGACGACGTGATCTTCTCGCTTGAGCTGCTGCGTGACCATGGCCGACCCAATCACCGCTCCTACTACAAGAAGGTCACCAAGGTGGAGCATACGGGCCAGCGCAAAGTGCGCTTCACCTTCGATCAAAGCGGCGACCGCGAAATGCCGCTGATCATCGGGCTGATGCCGGTCTTGCCGAAGCACCTGATCAATCCCGATACGTTCGAGAACACGACACTCACGCCACTTATCGGCAGCGGGCCTTACGTCATCGACAAAGTGGATCCAGGCAAGTCCATCAGCTTCAAGCGCGACCCGAACTATTGGGGGCGCGATCTTCCAGTAAATCGCGGGCGGTATAATTTCGATGAGATCCGCTACGACTATTACCGCGACGCAGGCAGCATGTTCGAGGCGTTCAAGTCCGGGCTGGTGCAGCTCCGCGAGGAGGACGATCCGACCC
>JBLMXO010000311.1:0-3223 GCA_050257815.1 Actinomycetota bacterium | reverse complement strand
CGCCTGAAGGCTACGAGGCGATGGTGGCTGACGTGGTGCAATCCATCAAAGGCTTCGAGGCGAAGCACCGCTTCGGCGCAAGGATCGCGGGCTCACGCGCGCATTTCCTCGGCACCTCAGGCACGGTCACGACGATCTCCGGCATCCACCTCAAGCTCCCCGTCTATGAGCGCTCGCGTGTTGATGGGTGTTGGCTGAACGCAAGCGATGTGCGCGCGGTATCAAAAAGCCTTCTCTCGATGTCTTATGCCGAGCGTGTAGCACAACCCTGTATTGGGCATGAGCGGGCAGATCTCGTTCTCGCCGGCTGTGCCATCCTCGAGGCTCTGCTCAGGATCTGGCCGTGCCAGCGCTTGCGCGTTGCCGACCGGGGCTTGCGCGAGGGCATCCTCGCCACGCTCATGGCCGAGGACGGTCACGACCGCAAGGGGCGCCAGTCCTCAGAGCAAGGTCGGTAGCGCCGCTAAGCCTGCGGGGCGGAAGCCGGTTCCTCGCGGACCGCAACCTGGTGCGATTTGGCCGACAGGCTCGCGCCCGCCTCTTTCGGAAGCATCGAAAAGATTAGCGACGAGCTTACCGCAATCACTGCGACGAGGATGAAGGCTGGTATGAAATCGGTGGCGAGCACGGTCGGGTCGGTCCGGCCCATGCGCTCGAATTCGAGCACGAGCGCGCCGATGGCAACACCGGCTGACAGCGAGAGCTGCTGCGCCACGGAGGCAAAGCTCGTCGCCCGGCTCATCGCCTTGGCGTCGATGTCGGCATAAGCGATCGAGTTGATGCTGGTGAATTCGAGCGACTTGAAGAAACCGCCGACCAAGAGCACGCCAAGAATGACGATGTGAGGCGTGCCGGCGGTGAATAAGGCGGTGGCGGCGATGAAGCATGCGCTGACCACGGCATTGATCACGAGCACACGCTTGAAGCCGAACTGACGGATAATGGGCGCTGCCGTCGCCTTCATGGCGATGGCACCGACGGCGCTCGCGAAGGTGAGCATTCCCGACTGGAGCGGGTTAAGCCCGAAGCCCAATTGCAGAAACAGCGGCAGAAGAAAAGGCATAGCGCCGACGCCGATACGATAGAGGAACCCGCCGACGACGCTGGCGAAAAAGGTATCGACCTTGAGCAGGTTGAGATCGAGCAGAGGCGCGGGCGCGATGCGCGCGTGGCGTACATAGAGCCAGCAGCCGATCACACCGGCTACGAACAGTGAACCCACCAATGCCGGCGGCAAGAGTCCCTGGCCGATAGTGGTGAAGCCGAAGGCGAGCCCCGCAAGCCCTATCCCTGAGAGGATGAAACCCTTGATGTCGAGAGGCGGCAGGCCCTCCTCGCGGATGTTGGCGATGTAGCGCGTCGCAAGGTATACGCCGAGAATGCCGACCGGGATGTTGATCCAGAAGATCCACCGCCACGAAAAGAAGGTGGTGATGAAGCCGCCGAGCGGAGGGCCGATCACCGGCCCCATCAGCGCCGGGATGGTGAGCCAGGCGAGCGCCGAGATGAGCTCCGACTTCGGCACGGTGCGCAGGATCACCAGCCTGCCGACCGGCACCATCATCGCCCCGCCCATGCCTTGGATGATGCGGAACAGGACGAAGTCGGGCAGCGAATGGGCGAAGCCGCAGGCGGCAGAGCCGAGGGTGAAGACGACGATGGCGGCGCGGAAGACCTTGCGTGCGCCGAAACGGTCTGCCACCCAACCGCTCAAAGGGATGAACACCGCGAGCGATAGGAGGTAAGAGGTGAGCGCGAGCTTGAGTGCGATCGGGTCTTCGTGGAGAGACGATGCAATTGCCGGCAAAGAGGTCGCGATCACCGTCGAATCCATCGTCTCCATGAAGAGGGCGACGGCGACGATGAGGGTGACGAAATAGCGGGGCATGTGGCAGGTGTTAGAGCATCATCCCAAAAAGTTGCAGACTTTTCGGACAAGATGATGCGTCAGAGATGACCGATATGGCGCACATGGGGTGGTCCCGGCTCCAAGGTCAAGGCCAAGCGGCAAATGGGCTTGATTAACATATGGTAAGACCACCGAAAGGACGTTCCGGGGAGGGCTCTGGCGGCGGCCGCCGGCTGGCAGTGAGGGTCAAGACCGCCAAGGGGCGGAAGCTCGCCTCGACGCGATGGCTCCAGAGGCAGCTCAACGACCCTTATGTCGAGAAAGCGAAGAGACGGGGATATCGCTCCAGAGCCGCCTTCAAGCTCGCCGAGATCGACGACAAATATCTCTTGCTCCGCCCAGGCATGCGCGTGGTCGATTTGGGCGCCGCCCCCGGCGGGTGGAGCCAGATCGCGGCGCAGCGCGTGCAGCTGATGGCGGGGAAGGGCAGGGTGATTGCGGTCGACATCACGGAGATGGAACCGATCTCGGGCGTCACCCAACTCCCTCTCGACATGACCGACCCTGAGGCCGCCGATCGGATTCGCGAAACGTTAGAGGGCAAACCGCCTGATCTCGTGCTCTCAGACATGCATGCGCCCGCGACCGGTCACAAGCAGACCGATCATTTGCGCATCATGGGCTTGGTCGAGGTGGCGCTCGATCTCGCCGAGACGATCCTCGCGCCGGGCGGAGCCTTCCTGTGCAAGGTGCTGCAAGGTGGAGCGAGTCGGGAGCTGGTGGCGCGTCTCAACCGCTCCTTCGCCAAGGTCCGTCACGTGAAGCCGAAAGCGTCCCGCGCCGAGTCGGCGGAGATGTACGTCCTTGCCACCGGCTTCCGCGGCGTCGCGCCAATGCCGTGACGGCGCTCACGCAAGCGTGCTTCGCTGTGTGCTGCCAGCTGTTAAAGAGTGCTGCTAGTCTTCGGCCTTCATTGGCAAGGGCGCTTGAGAGGCAAGCTCATGAATCTCGAAGTGGTGAAGAACTATTACGGCAAGGTGCTCAAGTCCTCTGAGGATTTGAAGACCTCGGCGTGCTGCGATGGGGGCTCGGTTCCCGCCGAGCTTGAGCCTCTCCTTGCCAATGTGCATGAAGAGGTAAGGTCCAAATATTATGGCTGCGGCATCGTGGTGCCGGCCGCCCTCCAAGGCGCGTGCGTGCTCGATCTCGGCTCAGGCTCTGGCCGCGACGTCTACATGATGGCGCAGCTCGTTGGTGCGCAAGGCGAGGTGGTCGGCGTCGACATGACCGACGAGCAGCTCGCCACCGCCAAAACCCATGTTGATTGGCACATGAAACGGTTCGGTTACGAGCGCGCAAACGTCCGCTTCCTCA
>JBLMXO010000310.1:0-2531 GCA_050257815.1 Actinomycetota bacterium | reverse complement strand
CGCGGATCGGGCCTTACATCACGTCCATGTTCGATATCGGTTGGTCTGAGCTTCTGGTGATCGCCGTCGTTGCGATCGTCGTGGTCGGTCCCAAGGACCTGCCGCGGCTGATGCGCACGTTTGGCCATTATGCCGGCAAGCTTCGCCGCGCCGCCGCCGACTTCCAGCGCCAATTCGAGGAAGCGATGCGCGACACCGAGATCGAGGAGGTGAAGAAGGCGATCGAAAGCGTACGCGACGAAACGCCTTCGCTCGATCTCAAGGCCCCGGTCGACAAGCCGATCATGCTGCCGAAGACGTCCACGCAACCAGCATCGACAAACTGGAAGGGAATCGCGGCGGAGGCGACGCCAACGGAGTCGGGCGTTGCAAAACCCGCGGCGAAGCGCAAACGCACGGCGAAGCCCAAGGCCGCGACATCAGAGGTCACGGCGACCCAGCCAGCAGCTGCCAAGCCGCGCAGAACCCGGAAAGCCAAGGCGGCCGAGCCCAAACCTCCCAAGGCGGAACCCAAGCCGTGAGCCACGAGGACATCGAGGCCACCAAGGCGCCGCTCATCGAGCATCTGGTCGAGTTGAGGCGCAGACTCATCTGGTCGCTGCTCGCGATCTTCCTGGCCTTCCTCGTCTGCTTCTATTTCGCCAAACCGATCTACAACCTCCTGCTTTTTCCCTATCGGCTCGCGGCGGGCTCCGACGCGCCGATCGAGATGATCTACACCGCGCCGCAGGAGTTCTTCTTCACCGAGGTGAAGCTCGCTCTGTTCGGCGCCATCTTCATCGCCTTCCCGGTGATCGCCTCGCAGATCTGGATGTTCGTGGCACCAGGGCTTTACCGTAACGAGCGCAAGGCCTTCCTGCCATATCTCATCGCCACCCCGATCCTGTTCCTGTGCGGCGCGGCGCTCGTCTATTTCGTGGCCATGCCGCTCGCCATGAAGTTCTTCCTGTCGATGCAGCAGACGGGCGACAGCCAAGTGCAGATCCACCTCACGGCCAAGGTGAGCGAATATCTCTCGCTGATCATGGCGCTGATCTTGGGCTTCGGCATTTGTTTCCAGCTCCCGATCCTGCTCACGCTGCTCGCGCGCGCGGGCATCATCACCGCCGATGATCTCAGAGCCAAGCGCCGCTATGCCATCCTCGGCGTCTTCGTCGTGGCCGCGGTGCTCACCCCACCGGACCCGATCAGCCAGCTCGCTCTCGCCATCCCCACCGTGCTTCTCTATGAAATCTCCATCTTCGCGGTGAAGCTCGTCGAGAAGCAGCGCGCGGCGACCGCGCCTGGAGCGCAGTCTGCTGGCAGCGCCAAGGCCAAGCCCTCGGGCAAGCCGGCCTAGCGAATCCCGTGCAGCACTTTCTGCATCTCTTCGACACCAAGACGCTGATCATGATCACCCTCGTCTGGGTGATCGCGGCCTATCTGATCGTTCCCAAGCTCTGGGGGCGGCACTATCGCCGCCATCCCTTCCTCTCCCAGCCGGCGCGGCTGACCAATACCGGCGACGGCCATCCTGGCGATCCAATCAATATCGGGCTCGTGGGAAGCGAAAGCGACGTGGTGCTCAGCATGACGGCCGCCGGCTGGTTTCCGGCCGATCCCATCACCTTGGCGAGCAGCGTGCGCATCGCCGCCGACACCGTCCTGCATCGGCCCGACGACGACGCGCCGGTGAGCAATCTCTTCCTGTTCGGGCGCAAGCAAGATCTCGCCTTCGAGCAGCCTTTGGCCGGCGGTCCCGGCAAGCGGCACCACGTGCGCTTCTGGTTATGGGATCAGCTCTATGAAGGGCGCCAGGGATGGTTCGGCGCCGTGACCTACGACATGAGCGTGGGCCTCAGTCACACCACTGGGCAGGTCACCCACCACATCGCTCCCAATGTGGACGAGGAGCGCGATCGCCTCGTCCGCGAATTGCAGCAAGCCGGCGTGGCGCAATCGGTGCAGTGGCTCGATGGCTTCCACGAGACGTGCGAAGGCCACAACGGTGGCGGCGATCCCTGGCGCACCGACGGCCGCCTGGCCATCGTCTCCTTACGCGGCTCGAAATGACCGCGTGCTCAAGCCAAACGACGAAGGTCTAGCAGGGTCTGCAGTGGCAGAACTTCCGCTCTCCGTTGGGGCCATGTGTGCTAGAGCACGACCATTTCGTGCCGGCCGGGCAGCGGGTCGTGCCGAACATGCACGCGGCGAGTTCCACCTGGGAATGGACCTTGCCGAACGCGTGGGGATCGACGGCCCCTGTCAGCGGCGTTGCTTCCGCCTTCAAGACGATGAGCCCGGCAACGAGCACAGCTGCGGTCGCACAAAGAACCAGCTTTAGTCCTGTCATGGACGCCTCCCTGGTTGGACGAACGCATCATATCGCAATTCTTGCCCAGCCGTGGCTACTAATCCCCGCTTTCAAAACTTGCCTTACACTTGCACCACCTCGTCCACTTGAAGGGCGCTTCGCGAGGCGTTCGTGAGTGCGGGGCGAGGTGCGGCGCCCGCGGGTTCACGCAACGCTGCGTGAGCACTCGGGCGGCATC
>JBLMXO010000309.1:0-2707 GCA_050257815.1 Actinomycetota bacterium | reverse complement strand
CTTTCACCATTGCGGCATTCTTCCGCTCTTGCGTGAAATAGCGGTAGGCGCTGACCGGGATCATGGCGAGATAAAGCAACGACCCCACCGTCAGCGTGAGGTAGGGATAGGTCAAAAGCAGGGCCATGAACAGCGCTGCCGCCACGAATACCGGAGGCACGTATTCGCGCGCAATCCTCTGCCCGATCAACTTGCCCGAGAAGGTGGGCACCTTGCTCACCATGAGGACCGCGATCGCGAGCGTATAAAGCAAGACGAGCGGGGTCAGGCTCGGCACATGAACTCCGAGATTCTGAGCATAGATGGGCAACAGCAGGGTGATGGCGCCGGCCGGCGCAGGGACGCCCACGAAATAATTGCTCTTCCACGCCGGGACGTTGGTCTGGTCGAGCGAGACGTTGAACCGTGCGAGCCGGAGCGCCGAGCAAACCGCGAACACCAGCACCGCGATCCAGCCGAGGCTGTGCAGGTCCCCGAGCGCCCAGTTGTACATGATGATGGCAGGCGCCACGCCGAAATTGACGAAGTCGGCGAGGCTGTCGAGTTCTGCCCCGAACCGCGACGAGGCCTTGAGCAGACGCGCGATGCGGCCGTCGATCCCGTCGAGAAGTGCTGCGAACACCAGCGCCGCGACGGCGAGGTCCCAGCGGCTCTCGATGCCCATGCGGATGGCGGTGAGACCGGCGCACAGCCCGACCAGGGTGAACATGTTGGGGATCAGCACCCTGACCGGCACTTGGCCGCGTGGAAAGACGCGCGGGCGTCGTCGGCGATCTTCCCGTTCGGGATCGAAGGGCGGAAACATGAGGAACTACCCCTTCATCAGCTCTGACCGAACGAGGGCACCGACTTCACGCGTGGACGCCTCGGACGCAAGCTCTGCCAGCACCGTCTCGCCGCCAATCGCGGTCTGGCCGACGCTGACGAGCACCTTGGCCCCCGCCGGTAGATAAACATCGACGCGGCTGCCAAAACGGATGAGCCCTATGCGCTCTCCTGCCGACACGCTAGCCCCCTCGCCCACGAAAGTCACGATCCGCCTTGCGATCAGGCCGGCGATCAGAATGAGACCGAGCTTTTTCCCTGTGCCCGTCTCGATCCCGAGGGCCTGACGCTCGTTCTCGTCGCTCGCCTTGTCGAGCTCGGCGTTGAGGAACTTGCCCGGCACGTACACACTCCGAGTGATGCGCCCGGCGACAGGCGTGCGCACGATGTGCACGTCGAGCACCGACAGGAACACGGAGACGCGGATGCGCTTCTCATCGCCGAGCGCAAGCTCGCGCGGCGGCACCACCTCGGCGATCGATGAGACCTTTCCGTCTGCCGCGCTCACCAACGCGTCTTGGCGCTTCGGCACTACGCGCTCCGGGTCGCGGAAGAAATAAGCGCAGAATGCGGTCGCGATCGCCCCGATCCAGCCCAGTGGCGGCGCGATCACGAAGAGGATGAGCGTGATGACACCCGCGATGGCGATGAACTTATGCCCGTCCGGGTGAACGGGAACAAACGCGTTGGTGACGCTGGCGAGGACGCTGTGGCTATCGTTCATGCTGCTATAGAGCGTTTAGCTCACGTTGAAGCAAGGGCCTCGTCTTCGAGGCGCTCAGCCGCCCGCGACTCCGGCACCTCGCCCTCTTCGAGCACCTGCGCCAGCCGCTCGCGCGCCTCATCCGCCTCGCGCTGGCGCGCCCATAGACTGGCATAGAGGCCACCCTTGGCGAGCAGCTCGAGATGCGTGCCCTGCTCGACGATCTCGCCGTGGTCGAGCACGATGATGTTGTCGGCGTGTACGACCGTCGAAAGCCGGTGCGCGATGACGAGGCTGGTGCGGTCGCGCGCAACGCGGTCGAGCGCATCCTGGATCTCCTTCTCGGTATGCGAATCGAGCGCAGAGGTCGCCTCGTCGAGCATCAGGATGGGCGGCGATTTGAGGATGGTGCGGGCGATCGCCACGCGCTGCTTCTCACCACCCGAGAGCTTCAAGCCCCGCTCGCCGACCAGAGAGTCGTAGCCCTGCGGCAAGGTCATGATGAACTCGTGGATTTGGGCGTTGCGCGCCGCCTCGCGCACCTCGGCCTCGGTCGCTTCCGGCCTGCCATAGCGGATGTTGTACTCAATCGTATCGTTGAACAGCACCGTGTCCTGTGGGACCATGCCAAGAGCTGCGCGGAGCGAAGCCTGCGTGACGCTGTTGATGTTCTGCCCGTCGATCAGAACGCGGCCAGAGGAGATATCGTAGAAGCGAAACAGGATGCGCGAGATGGTCGATTTGCCGGCGCCCGACGGTCCGACGATGGCGACCATCTTCCCCGCCGGCACCTCGAAGCTCACATGTTTCAGGATCGGACGCTCGGGGTCATAGGCGAAGGAGACGTTCTCGAACTTGATCTCGCCCTTGGTGACGTCAAGCGGCTTGGCACTCGGGCGGTCGATGATCTCGGCCGGCTCATGCAGCAGCGCGAACATCGTCTCGATGTCGATCAGCCCCTGCTTGATCTCGCGATAGACCATACCCATGAAGTTGAGCGGGATATAGAGCTGCATGAGGATCGCGTTGATCATCACGAAATCGCCGACGGTGAGCACGCCACGCGTTACGTCGCGCGCAGCGAGCAGCATGCAGATCACCGTGCCGGCGGTGAAGATGATCGCCTGGCCGGTGTTGAGGAAGCCCAGAGAGGTATAGGTGCGGATGGCCGCCTTGACG
>JBLMXO010000308.1:0-3452 GCA_050257815.1 Actinomycetota bacterium | reverse complement strand
ATAATCTGCAGAGCTGGCGGGTGAAGCCCGATGGCAGCTCGGAGCGCATTTATCCGACTCAGGACCAGGAACCCTTCAGTGCCCAGGATTATTTCATGACCAACCCGAGCCTGTCGGGGCGTGGCACATCTCTGACCGAAAACATGCCGCGGCGGTTCACGCGGCTCGTCGAGCAAACCTAGGGCGGCACATCATGCTTGCACGGAACGACTCAGGCCCGGTTGCGGTGGTCGACATCGGGTCGAACTCGGTCCGTCTCATCGTTTATGAGAATGCGGGGCGGGCGCCTGCGCCTCTCTTCAACGAGAAGGTACTGTGCGGCCTTGGGCGAAACATCGCCACCACGGGGAAGCTGGCGCCGGACGCAATTAAGCGTGCCTTGCGCGCGCTCAGGCGCTTCCGCGCGCTGATCGAGCAGCTCGGCGCCAGCCATATCGAGGCGATCGCCACGGCGGCGGCGCGCGAAGCCGCCAACGGACCAGACTTCATCGCTCAGGCCGAGCGCGTTCTCGGGCGCGAGATCACCGTCCTCTCGGGTACTCAGGAGGCCGAGCTCGCTGCGCTCGGCATTGTCTCGGGCTTTCATGCCGCCGACGGCTTTGCCGGCGATCTCGGCGGCGGTAGCCTCGAGCTGATCGATGTAAGGGGTGGACGCCTGTCCGATGCGGCCACGCTTCCGCTCGGAGGTTTGCGCCTGATCGATGCCTCGGGGGGCAACCTCAAGAAGGCGCGCGAGATCGTCGACGCCGAGCTCGCCAAAGTCGAATGGCTCGAGAAGGGCAGGGGCCGCGACTTCTATGCCATCGGCGGCACGTGGCGCGCGCTCGCTAGACTGCACATGACGCAGACCAATTATCCTTTGAGCGTCATGCACAATTACCGAATTCCTGCCGAGGACGCGCTCAAATTTGCGGCGCTGCTCGACCACCAATCGCAAAGCTCGCTCGCCGGTATCCGCGACATCTCCAGCGCGCGGCGCGAGACCATTCCCTATGGAGCGCTCGTGCTCGAGCGGCTGATCAAGCAGATGAAGCCGCGTGCCGTTGTCGTTTCGGTGTTCGGTATCCGTGAAGGCCTCCTTTACAGTCTCCTCAGCGAGCAGGAGAAACGCAGGGATCCTCTGATCGCAGCGTGCGAGGATCTTGCGCGGCAACGCTCGCGCTCGCTCGATAGCGCCTACGAGCTTTGCTTTTGGACCGATGCGATCTTCCGCGCCCCGGGACCGACGGAGACGCCCGAGCAGAGGCGCCTCCGCCATGCCGCTTGTCTCCTGTCGGATATCGGCTGGCGGGCGCATCCCGACTATCGCGGCGCGCAGAGCCTCAACCTCGTCGCCCATGGCGATTTCGTCGGCGTGGATCATCCGGGTCGCGCCTTCCTCGCGCTCACCGTGTATTACCGCAATGAGGGGCTAGTGCGGGACGAGCTTAGCCAGCGGCTGGTCGAACTCGTCGATAAGGACATGCTCAAGCGCGCGCGCATCCTGGGCGCCGCCTTCCGTGCCGCCCATATGGTGTCGGCGGCGATGCCGGGCGTCCTCACCAACACGCCCCTGACTTACGAGGGCAACCGGCTCGCCTGGACGCTGCCGGAGCCCTATTCCAACCTCGAGGGAGAGCGGGTCGAGCGGCGCTTCAAGCAGCTCGCCGACCTGCTCGACCGCGAGCCCGAGATCAGGGTGGGCTCGGCCTATCAGCTCGCAGCAAGCTGACAGACTTGCCCGGTACCCAGTCCCTCCCCAAATTACTCGGGGCCAAATCGTCATTCCCGCAAAAGCGGAAATCCAGTAACCACTGGCCATCATTATCCCCTTCAGGACATCACTTAAGACGCTCGATCACTAAATGGCAGACGATCCTTATTCCGTGCTTGGCGTAGCGAAGACCGCGAGCGCCGAGGACATCACCAAGGCCTATCGCAAGCTCGCCAAGAAGCTGCACCCGGATCTCAATCCGGGCGACAAGGCGGCCGAGGAGAAGTTCAAGAAGGTCACCGCCGCCTACGACATCATCGGCGATGAGAAGAAACGCGCGCGCTATGACGCCGGCGAGATCGATGAGTCGGGTCAGGAGCGGCCCCAGCAGCGCTATTACCGCGAGTATGCCGGCGGCGACGATGCTGCGCGCTACCGCTCCGCTGCTGGCTTCGAGGATATCGGCGGCTTCAGCGATCTGTTCGGCGATCTGTTCGGCCAGCGTGGGGCAGGAGCTCGCGGCGGTGCGCGCTTCTCCATGCGCGGACAGGATGCGCAATATGGTCTCCAGATCGATTTCCTCGATGCGGTGAAGGGAACCAAGACGCGCATCACGCTCCCCGACGGCGAGACCCTTGATGTGACCATCCCTGCCGGCGTCACCGACGGCCAGGTGCTGAGACTGAAAGGCAAGGGACATCCGGGCCTCGGCGAGGGCGAGCCCGGCGACGCGCTGGTCGAGATCACTGTCAGGCCCCATCCCGTATTCAAGCGCGAGGGCGACGACATCATCGTCGAGGTGCCGATCACCTTCGATGAGGCGGTGCTCGGCGGCAAGGTCGAGGTGCCGACGATCGGCGGGCGCGTGTTCGCGACGGTCCCAGCCGGCTCTAACACCGGCCAGACGCTGAGGCTGAAAGGCCGCGGCATCAAATCGAAGAGTGGGGCCGCTGGCGACCAGCTGGTCAAGCTCAACGTCATCATGCCCGAGCGCATCGATGACGAGCTCAAAGATTTCGCCGAAACCTGGCGCAAAAAGCACGCCTATGATCCGAGACGCAAGCTGAAGGAGCAGGCCTGATGCTGAGCGAACGGGACGTCATTGCCAGAGTCCAGCACCTTACCGTGACGAGGCTCAGGGTGTGGGTGAAGCAGGGTTGGATCAAGCCGGCCGGTGAGGCCGCGCGAGCTTACTCAGAGGCCGACGCCGCACGCGCCGCGCTCATCTGCAATCTCGAGGACCAGCTGGGTTTCGCGGAGGAAGATGTGCCGGTCCTGCTCAGCCTGATCGATCAGATCCACGGACTGCGCGCCGAGCTGATGGGTGTGCTCGATGCGCTCGAGGAACTGCCGCCGGACGTGCGGACCACCGTGCGCCTGACGCTTGAGCGAAGGCGCGGGGGAGGGCGGTGATGTTGAAGCCAATTGGCGGCCCGATCGGCTTTCTCGTCGCCACCGCGCTGATTACATTCTTGAGCGTGCGCTTCCTGCTGGGACGGCTGCCCGGCGACCTCGTCATCGACCGGGGCGGGGTGGTGATCTACGCGCCGATTACCACCGCAATCATCGTGAGCCTCTTGCTAAGCCTTGTTCTTTGGCTCTTCCGCCGAAGCTGACCGGCCGTCGGGTGCCAACACGGTCACCTCTCCATCCTTGATGACGAGCGCAAGCTCGCCGCGCTTCAGCGCGAGAGCGTCGTCGCCGAACAGCTTCTTGCGCCAGCCGCGCAAGACGGGTGCATCGGTATCGTCCGAGCGGG
>JBLMXO010000307.1:0-5929 GCA_050257815.1 Actinomycetota bacterium | reverse complement strand
TAATGCCGTAAGAGCGCCGGCAGTTCCCTGCTAATGGTCCGACACGGACCGGCTCCGGCCGGTCATGTCAGTCCCCCAAACCTCTCCACTCCCCGCCCTCCAGCGGGGAGTTTTTTTATGCTGTGTTGACGGCTCCCGCCTCATCCTCAAGAGTTCGCAGCATGTCTCGACTGTGCGGTGCCGCGCTCGTCCTCCTCAGTCTTGTCGTGGTCCCCGCTGGGCTGAAAGCCGAACAGATGCCGAAGGATTTCGTCTATCTCCGCGATATCGATCCCACCATCCAGCAGGACATGCGCTATGCGGGCAGCGACAATTTCACTGGTCATCCGGTGCCGGGCTACAACGCAGCTGAATGCGTGCTGGTCGGGCCTGCCGCCGAGGCGCTAAAGGCGGCGCAAGCGGAGCTCAGATCGAAAGGGTTCTCTCTCAAAGTCTATGACTGCTATCGCCCGGCAAGGGCAGTCGCGGCTTTCGTCGCTTGGGCCAAGGAGCCCGACGACCCAAAGGAGAAGCTCGCCCACTACCCCGACCTGCCGAAGAGCGCCCTGTTCCCGGAATATATCGCAACGAAGTCTGGCCATTCGCGCGGCGCGACCGTCGACATCACGCTTGTGCCGGTAAACTCCTCGCCTACGACGAACGCGTCGGGCGGAGACGACACCGTCGCCTGCACGTCGGCCGAGCCGTCGGACAATAGCCTCGACATGGGAACCGGTTTCGACTGCTTCGATCCGAAGGCGAATACGGACGCACCGGGCCTCACCCCCGAGCAGCGCAGCAACCGGCAGCTCCTGCTCGATGTCATGAGCCGGCATGGCTTCAAGAACTATGCGAAAGAGATCTGGCACTACACCTACGAGCCAGAGCCCTATCCAAATACGATCTTCGACTTCCCGATCGAGCCGCGCTCAACCGACGACAAAGGGTGACCCAGAACAGCGCCTCATCTCTCGTCGAGACGACTGTCCCAGCGCGACTCGACCGGCTCCATTGGGGACGATTCCACACCCTCATCGTCATCGCGCTCGGCATTACCTGGGTTCTCGATGGACTCGAAGTGACGCTCGCGGGCGCGGTTGCCGGCGCGCTGAAAGAGAGTCCCATCCTCAAGCTCACCAACGCCGAGGTCGGGCTCGCGAGCAGCTTCTATCTCGCAGGCGCGGTGGCAGGTGCTCTTCTCTTCGGTTGGCTCACTGACAGACTCGGGCGCAAGCGCCTCTTCTTCATCACGCTCGCCGTCTACCTCGTTGCGACAGCGGCTACCGCCTTCTCATGGAATTTCGCGAGCTTCGCTGTGTTCCGTCTGCTGACTGGGGCTGGAATCGGCGGCGAGTACACGGCGATCGCCTCGACCATTCAGGAATTCGTGCCGGCGCGCTATCGCGGCTGGACGGACCTCGTCATCAACGGCAGCTTCTGGATCGGGGCGGCACTTGGTGCCGGGGCCTCCATCGTGCTGCTCGACCCTTCGGTCCTTCCGCAAGATCTTGGCTGGCGCGCCGCCTTCTTCATCGGTGCGGCATTCGGGCTTGGCATCCTCGTCATGCGCACATGGATCCCTGAATCGCCGCGCTGGCTGATGACACATGGAAAACTCGACGAGGCGCACGAGATTCTCGACAGCATTGAAAACAGACATCGAGCAGGTGGCTATCACGTGCCGGATGAGGAGCCGGAAACATTCCGCCTCACATCGCGGTGCTTCACTCCGCTTGACGAGGTGTGGCAGACGCTCTTCCACACCCATCGCCGCCGCACATTCGTGGGACTCGCGCTAATGTCGGCGCAGGCCTTCTTCTATAACGCGATCTTCTTCACTTACGCGCTCGTACTCACCGACTTCTACGGGATCGATGCCGACCAAGTGGGCTGGTACCTTCTCCCCTTCGCCGCGGGCAATTTCCTCGGGCCCCTCCTGCTCGGGCGTCTGTTCGACACCGTCGGCCGGCGCCCCATGATCGCCATTACATATGCATTCTCGGGCGTTCTGCTTGGGCTGACCGGCGCACTGTTTGTGGCCGGCACTCTGTCGGCGACGGAGCAGACGATCGCCTGGACCGTCATCTTCTTCTTTGCCTCCGCGGCCGCGAGCTCGGCCTATCTCACCGTAAGCGAGACCTTCCCACTCGAGATCCGCGCCCTGGCAATCGCCTTTTTCTATGCCGTGGGCACCGGCATCGGCGGCGTCGGTGCACCGTGGCTGTTCGGAGCGCTCATCGATACCGGCTCGAGGCTCAGCCTGTTCGCCGGCTATCTCCTCGGCGCAGGGCTGATGTTGGCCGCTGCCATCGTTGCCGCGCGCCATGGCGTCGCCGCCGAGCGGAAGCCGCTCGAAGCGGTGGCAACGCCTCTGTCAGCTATCGATTAGCTCTATTCGTCGCGATAGACGCGCTCGCGCCGCTCGTGGCGCTCTTGCGCCTCGACACTCAAGGTGGCGATTGGCCGCGCATCGAGGCGCTTCAGGCTGATCGGCTCTCCAGTCTCCTCGCAATAGCCGTAGGTGCCGTCGTCGAGTCGCGCGATCGCGGCGTCGATCTTGGCGATCAGCTTGCGCTGCCGGTCCCGTGCTCTCAGCTCGAGCGCCCGCTCAGTCTCGGAGGTGGCGCGGTCGGCGATGTCGGCGTGCTGCTCCGAATCATCGTGGAGATGCTGGAGCGTCTCCTTGGTGGAACGCAAAATCTCGTCGCGCCAGGTCATCAGCTTTTGCCGGAAATAGGCCCGCTGGCGCTCGCTCATGAACGGCTCGTCGTCCGATGGCCGATAATCGTCAGGAATTTTCTTCCGCCTATAGTCGTCGGAATTCTTCTTCTGTTTCTGTGCCCGCATGAGAGTCGTATCCAGACGCATCCGTTTCGTCATTGGGCTAAAAATGCCCTGCTCCCTTGACCGGCTCGCTGATTGTCGAGATCCCCGCCGGGCAGCCACGTATTTACGGAAGCGAGTCCACAAGTCAAGACGGCAGACTTGGCTTGACATGCGCGCAATCGAGCGGCAGCCGAGTCATTGCATTTCCGTCATATTTCCTGCGCGTCCGGTTGTAGGGGGCCAGCCCATTTATTGGGCAATGAGAGCCGGTCCCTTTTGCTCCCGCCCGGCGCAGCAACCCTTTCGCGAGCGAGGCCATCGCGCTATGAGGCGATTTGCTTCAAGGCGGGGTGCCGGAAAGGACCTTGGCGAGGCGTGCCGATCTCCACCTATACCGACAGCGTCGGCGATGCCTTCCGCAGCATCGGCGAATATGCGACCAGCCTTGTCGCGCCGACGGTGAGACTCGGCGTCACCGGGCTTGCCCGCTCCGGCAAGACCGTGTTCATCACCGCGCTCGTGCACAATCTCATTGCTTCGGCTCGCCTGCCCTTCTTCGATGCCGCGGCAGAAGGGCGGATTGCCCGCGCTTATCTCGAGCCGCAGCCCGACGATGTGGTGCCTCGTTTCGACTACGAGACTCATCTTAGCGATCTCACCGCCTCCCCTCCGCGCTGGCCCGAGAGCACGCGGCGCATCAGCCAGCTCAGGCTAACGCTCGAATATTCCTCGCGGCGATTCTGGAAGCGGCAGCTTGGACGCGAGAAGCTCCACATCGACATCGTCGATTATCCCGGCGAGTGGCTGCTCGACCTGCCGCTGCTTGGCATCGACTATCGCGAGTGGTCGCGCGCGGCGATCGAGCAGGCCGGCGCGCTCGAGCGCAAGAAGGCCTCAAAGGAGTGGCGCAAGGCACTCGCCGAGGTCGATCCGAAAGGACCAGCCGACGAGGCGCTGGCGGCCAAACTCTCGAACCTGTTCAAGGCCTATCTCACCGAGGCGCGTTCCGATCCTTACGCGCTGTCCACACTTCCACCTGGCCGCTTCCTCATGCCGGGAGAGCTCGAAGGATCGCCAGCACTCACCTTTGCCCCGCTTGAGCCTGGCGACGGGACGAACTTCTCCCGCGGCTCGTTGTGGTGGCTGATGGAGCGGCGCTACGAGGCCTATAAGACGCATGTGGTCAGGCCTTTCTTCCGCGATCATTTCGCAAGGTTAGACCGGCAGATCGTACTGATCGACGTGCTCGCGGCTCTGAACGGTGGAGCGGAGGCCGTCAGCGATCTCGAGCGCGCCATGACCGAGATCCTCGAATGCTTCAGGACCGGCGCCAATACGCTATGGTCGAGCCTGTTCAGCCCGCGCATCGACCGCATCGTGCTCGCGGCAACCAAGGCCGATCATCTCCATCATGAGAGCCATGACCGGCTCGAGGCGATCCTCGCCAAGCTCACGGGCCGCGCCATGGCGCGCGCCGAATTCGCCGGCGCCGAGATGAAAGTGCTGGCGCTTGCCGCAGTGCGCGCGACCCGCGAAGGCGAAGCGTGGCGGAACGGCGAGAAGTTTCCCTGCATCGTGGGCTACCCACTTCCTGGCGAGCGGATTGGCAAGCGGACGTTCGACGGCAATCAGGAGTTCGCCATCTTCCCAGGCGACCTGCCGAAGGACCCTGAGCTTGCGCTCAAGGGCTGGCAGACCGAGCACGGCGAGATGCGTTTCGTGCGCTTCCGACCGCCGAACCCGGTCCCGCTCCCTTCCGGAGGCTTCGCTCCCTTCCCAAATATCCGTCTCGACCGCGCCCTTCAGGCGCTGACTGGAGATCGGCTCGCATGAGCAAGAAGGACCACAGGAAGCCAGCAGCCTTCCGCGTCGAGGATATCGAGGTCTTCACTCCGCCTGTCCTGCCGGAAACGGGTGATGCCGAGGCGCCGTTGTTTCCCATGGCGAAGGCGCGCGCCGTGCCTGATCTCGGCCGTGGGCTTCGCTGGGGCGGCATCTTGTTCGGTGCGCTCGGTGGTCTCGTCGGTCTGATCGCCTCACTCTGGCTCTACGACTGGGTCGTCTCGCTCCTCGCGCGCGACGACTGGATCGGCTGGGCGGCGGTCGTTCTGCTCGGCATCGTTCTCTTCGCGCTACTCATGATTATCTTGCGCGAAGTGGCTGGGCTCTTGCGGCTAGGCCGTCTCGGCAAGATTAGGCATGAGGCCGACCAAGCTGCGCGGCAGGACGACAAGCCGCTCGCCGTCGACGTCGCTGACCGGCTGAAGCGCCTCTATAGCGGGCGCAAGGACCTCGCCTGGGGACTGAACCGGCTTGCCGAGCATGAGCACGACATCATGGACGCGCATGAATTGATGCGGCTCACCGAGCGCACGCTCGTCACCCCGCTCGACCCTTATGCGCGCGGCATCGTCGCCGCTTCCGCAAAGCGCGTCTCGGTGGTGACGGCGGTAAGCCCCGGCGCTCTGATCGACATGGCCTTTGTTGCCACCGAGAATTTGCGCATGCTGCGGCGATTGGCGACACTCTATGGCGCGCGGCCCGGCACGCTCTCGCTGCTGGCGCTTGCCCGCATGGTGGTGACGCACATCGTGCTCACCGGCGGTATCGCGCTCGGCGACGACGTCATCCAGCAGGTCATCGGACACGGCCTCACCGCCAAGCTCTCGGCGCGGCTCGGCGAAGGCATCTTCAACGGCGCACTCACGACGCGCATCGGCATTGCCGCGATCGATGTATGCCGGCCCCTCCCCTATATCGAGAGCCAGAGGCCACGCTTCCGCGAGCTGGTGGCGGAGGTCGCCGGCGTCACTTAGGCCATGCGATCAGCCCAGTAGCCGGCAGCCATCGACGGCCACCTGCTGGTACTGGCCATCATTGAATTTGAGTGTGACGGTGATCTTGTCGGCGCAAGTGAGTCCGCCGACGCGCACGCGGAATCCCGTTTTTTGCTCACTCGAGATTTGCATCTGCGGCATGATCGCCGGCGTGTTGAAGTCGTACGCGACGGCGACGAGCCGCTGTTTGACCTCGGCAGGAGCATCGAGCCATAACTCGAAATCGTAGAGCGGGTGGGCGCGATCCTCGCCTTTGATCTCGGTTGCCCTCGCCTTCACCCAGCTTT
>JBLMXO010000306.1:0-2926 GCA_050257815.1 Actinomycetota bacterium | reverse complement strand
CCCTTTCGCCTCATAGGCTGCGACGATTTCGTCGGCAGCTTTATCATTCCATTTGCTTTGCATGGCGCGCGTTGTTGCAGAGATGACCTTTAACTTCAAGCATGGAGCACCCATCTAAATGGAGAAAGATGATGCCCGCCTGGATGTCGCAAGAAATGGTCGCCTTTCCGCCACGCTTCCTTACCGATTTGCAACATATTTCCCCGTATTCTCTTAGGCTTACGGGGTTTGTTGGAGTGAGGGAGTAAAGTGGGAATGTTCCGCCATCCCTATCGGCCAGAGCGCCATTACATGCGCGGTCCCGGGCCAAAATGGCATGAGAAGCACCGCGAGGCGTTTCACGTGGCGGCGAGCGTCCAGCCGAAAGACGATGCCGAGCGTGAGCTGCTCGCTCGATCGGCGCAGACGATCCAGCCTGCCGCCAAGAAGCCCGAGCTGCGTTACGTGATGTGGATGGTGCCGATCGCGGTCGCTGCGCTCGTCGGCGCCGTAGCCGTCGCACTCGCATCCGGTCTGCCAACACATTAAAGCAAAAGCGCTGCGGCAAGCCCTGCGACCAGCGTGGCGGCGGTCGCGAGAAGCAGCTTCTTGCCGAGCCCCTCTCCGCCCAGCACGAAAGCAATGCCGCATTTCACGATCGTGTTCGAGAGCGACGCGATCACGATGGCGATGACGGCGACCTTCGCTTCGCCGCTTTGCGCGAATTCCGACATTGACAGCGTGATGGCATCGACGTCGGTGAGCCCGGCGAGCGCCGCGACCGTATAAAGCCCGCTCGGCGGAAAATGCTCCTGCACGATCTTGACCGCGAGCAGGACGACGGCGAACAGCGCGGCGAATTTGGCAGCCGCCGTCAGACTGAACGGATTTTCAATTTCGACCTCGCCCTTGGGGGCCGTGCCGTCGATCGATTTGTCGGTGAAATAGAGCCAAGCCGCATAGCCGGCAGAGGCGAGCGCCATAACCAAAAATGGAATGATCATCTCCGGCAGGAGCTTCCGATTGACCACGGCCACCAGCAGGATCACGCGCACGAACATTACCGCCCAGGAAAGGAGGATGCCGCAGGCGAGCGCGGCGGTGTTTTGCGGGGTCTCGCGGGCTTCGCGCGAAAACGACAAGGCGACTGCGGTCGAGGATACGAGCCCGCCCGTCAAGCCGGTCAGCGCCGTGCCTCGCGCCGGCCCGAGCCATCGCGTCAGCACATAGCCGACGAGCGACAGGCTGGAGATCAGGATAACCAGCAGCCAGAGCTTATAGGGGTTGAGCGCGCCCCATGGATCGATGGGGTGATTGGGCAGCAGCGGCAAAGCGATGAAGGTCGCGATAAGGAGCCTGAGGCCCGCGAACACGTCGTCCCAGCCGAGCTTCTCGACGAAGCCATGCAGCGGCTGCTTGTAGGCGAGCACGGCTGCCGTCACCACGCCAAGCCCGATGGCGAGCTCACGGTGGCCGAACATGACCATGGCGCCGAGCAGGAAGATGATTGGAAGAGCGACCTCGGTGGTGAGCCCCTTGCCGTCCTGGCTGAGCGGCGCGGTAGTGAGATAGCCCATCACCACGAAGGCGCCGACCATGACAAGCGCCGCCGCGAGGATCCAGGGCGAGTCAAGACTGCGCGAAAGAAAGCCGGCGGCTGCGCCAAGCAGAGCGACCAAAGTGAAGGTGCGCAAGCCGGCGATGTGCTCGCTTCCCTGCTCCTCGGCTTTGCGCTTCTCGCGCTCGATGCCGACGAGGGCGCCGAGCAGGATGGCGATGGCGAAATCGCTCGCGACCACCATGAGCTCCTGCTGCTCCATCGCCTAGAAGCCTTCCCTTGTCATCGCCCGGCTTGACGAGCGACATCCAGCCATCCTTGCGCTGGATTATCACAAAAGACTGCCACTACCGGATGCCCGCTTTGGCGGGCATGACGAAGCGCGTGACTACGCCGCGGCGCCTTTGCGGTGCTCGGGGTAGAGCGTGATGAGGCCATCGCGGGTTGCCGGCGTGACGCCGCGCTCGGTGATGAAGCCGCTGATGAGCCGCGCCGGCGTCACGTCGAAGCCGAAATTGGCGGCATTGCTCCCCTCCGGCGCGATCAAGACGCTCGCGATGGAGCCGTCAGGCAGCTTGCCCGAGATATAGGTGACCTCGCGCGGGTCGCGCTCCTCAATGGGGATGGTGCTGCCGTCGTCGAGGCTCCAATCGATAGTCGAATAGGGAAGCGCCACGAAGAAGGGGATGTTGTTGTCGCGCGCGGCAAGCGCCTTGAGATAGGTGCCGATCTTATTAGCGACATCGCCGGTCGCGGTGGTGCGGTCGGTGCCGACGATGCAGAGATCAACCTGCTTCTTCTGCATCAGATGGCCGCCGGTATTGTCGGCAATCAGCGTATGCGGCACGCCATGCGCGTCGAGCTCGAAGGCGGTGAGCGATGCGCCCTGATTTCGGGGCCTGGTCTCATCGACCCATACATGCAGATCGATGCCCTCATCGTATGCGCGATAGATCGGCGCAAGAGCGGTGCCCCAATCGACGCAAGCGAGCCACCCTGCATTGCAGTGAGTCAGGATATTGACTCGGCTGCCACCTTTCTTGTCCGCATGCGAGCGGATGATGCCGAGCCCGTGCTCGCCTATTCTGCGGTTGGTCTCCACATCCTCGTCGCAAATCGCCGCGGCGCGGGCATAAGCCGCTGCGACGCGTGCCTCGCGCGGCTGGTTGCGCACAGCTTGTCTCATCTCATCGACTGCCCAGCGAAGATTGATGGCGGTGGGGCGCGTGGCGGCGAGCTTCTCGCAGGCGTGGTCGAGGCCGTCATCCGAGGCGTTGGCGCGGAGCGCAAGCGCGACTCCGTAAGCCGCAGTCGCTCCGATGAGAGGAGCGCCCCTCACCTGCATCGATTTGATTGCCTGCGCGGCATCGTCGAGCGTGCTGAGGGTGA
>JBLMXO010000305.1:0-5054 GCA_050257815.1 Actinomycetota bacterium | reverse complement strand
GGGCAAGAGTCACCATCGCCCGGCCGCTCACCATCCGCGTGGTCATATCGTACTGCTCGGCGCGAACCATATGCCGCGCATCGTCGAGCTTCAGCTCCTTCTCGGTCGACCAGTTTCCGTCCTTGTCGGTGGGGACTTTCGCGAACGGCTGCTCGTCGAAATAGATGTAGACGTCCGTCTCTGGTGGTGCCGTCCCGGCGAGGGTCAATTTGCCGGTGTCACCGGTGTCCTGATAATCGACGGTCTTGAACCGGATCGGGTATTTGGGCGCGTGCGAGCCTGTCTGCGACTGCTCGCCCGCCGGCGAAACAGGCCCGTCCTGAATCAGGCTTTTGTCGCCCGGCACATCGTCGTCAGCAGCGACTTGGATCCCAGGGGCTGCGGCATGCAAGGGAGCAACCGCGCCCATCGCCACGACGGCTGCGATTGCCGCAATTCCGGCAATCCATGTTTTGATTGTCATTCCGTGTTCCTCAAAGAGACGTTTCCTGTGCCCCCTTAAAGACGGTTTCTAGGCGGTGCGGAAGGCGAAAAAACGTCCGACCTCGGCCTCTCGCGTCGCACGGTAAACCGCCGCTATCCCCGATTTCCTGCCATCGCGCCGATGCATTCCCCTTTCCTTGACGCTGAGGGAGCGCCAATGCCACATGAGGTCCATGAAAGACGTCCCACCGAGTTCCATCCAGAACATCTGCGTTTATTGCGGCTCGGGCTCAGGCCTCAACCCGGCCTTTGCCGAGGCTGCGCGCGAGCTTGGCCGCATCCTCGCCGCCTCGCGCATCGGCCTCGTCTATGGCGGCGGCAGCCTCGGGCTCATGGGTGAAGTCGCGCGCGCGACGCTGAAATATGGCGGCCACGTCACTGGCATCATCCCCGGCTTCTTGAGCGAGCGCGAGCATATGCTCATCGAGGCACAGGAGCTGATCGTGGTCGACGACATGCATCAGCGTAAGCAGCTGATGTTCGCCAAGTCCGATGCTTTCGTGGCGCTTCCCGGTGGCCTCGGCACCCTCGAGGAGTTCGTCGAGCAGCTCACCTGGACTCAGCTCGGCCGCCACACCAAGCCGATCGTGCTCGCCAATATCGAAGGCTTCTGGGAGCCGCTTCTTGCCCTGTTTAACCGTATGGGCGCGGAGACCTTCATCCGCCAGGGGCTCGAGCTCAAGATGATCGTGGCTGATGATGTGAACAAGATCGTCCCGGCCATCGAGGCGGCGATCAAACCCTACCCTGCCGAGTTCGCCGATCAGTTGGACGCCGAGGTCGCCGCCAAGTTCTGACGACGCTACTGCATGTCGATCAGAGTGATGTCTTTAGGCAACTCGAGCCAATGATGGCGGCGCGAGGCCCAGTAGAGCTTCGACGGCTTGGCGAAGTTCGCGTCGGCAAAGCAGCCGACCGCGACGCCGACCGTTCCCGGCAAGCCTTCGGCACGAAACATCACCGCCGTCCCGCAATTCGGGCAGAAGAAGTTGTCGATGAAACGCCCGGAATCGGCGCGCTGGCGGTATGTCCGGCTTTCGCCGGCAAGGCTCACGGCGGACTCTGGAAACAGCGCGCCATAGGAAAAGGCGCTGCCGGTGCCGCGCTGGCAGTCTTTGCAGCTGCATAGATAGACATCGAGCGGCTCTCCGCGCGTGGTAACGGTCAAATCCCCGCACGCGCAGCGAGCGACGCGCTCGGCTTCGGCATTCACCATGGATTGACCTCCGACGCTCAGGCCGCAGTCGCGCCGTCGCGGATCAGCTTGTAGTTGATCGAATCGAGCAGAGCCTCGAACGAGGCATCCACGATGTTGGGTGAGACGCCGACCGTATACCAGCGGTTCCCCCCGCCGTCGCGGCTCTCGATGAGCACGCGGGTGACGGCGTCGGTGCCGCCAGTGAGGATACGCACCTTGTAGTCGACGAGCTCGAGGTCATCGATATAGCGCTGATAGGGGCCCAGATCCTTGCGGAGCGCATTGTCGAGCGCATTGACGGGGCCGTTGCCTTCGCCGGCAGACAGCATCGTCTCGCCGTCGATGCGAACCTTGACCGTCGCTTCCGACACGGTGACGAGATCGCCGAGCGCGTTGTGCCGCCGCTCCACCGTCACGCGGAAGGAATCGACGTCGAAGAATTGCGGCACGTTGCCAAGCATGCGCCGCGCGAGCAGCTCGAAGGAGGCATCGGCCGCCTCGTAAGCATAGCCCGCCGCCTCGCGCTCCTTAACCTCATCGAGCAGGCGGGCGACCCGCGGATCATTCTTCGGCACGCCGATGCCGATGCGGTCGAGCTCGGCCAGGATGTTCGAGCGCCCGGCCTGGTCGGAGACGAGCAGCTTGCGGCGATTGCCGACCGCCTCCGGCGGCACATGCTCATAGGTGCGTGGGTCCTTCTGCACCGCCGAGACATGGATGCCGCCTTTATGCGCGAAGGCCGACTCGCCGACATATGGCGCATGCCGGTTGGGCGCGCGGTTCAGGAGCTCGTCGAGGATGCGCGAGGCGTGCGTGAGCGTCCGGAGCTTCTCCGGCGTGACCGACGTCTCGAAGCGCTCGGCATAGTCCGACTTGAGCATCAAGGTGGGGATGATCGAGGTGAGATTGGCGTTGCCGCAGCGCTCGCCGAGACCGTTGAGCGTGCCCTGGATTTGCCGCGCACCGGCACGCACGGCGGCGAGCGAGTTGGCCACGCCGTTGTCGGTGTCGTTATGCACGTGGATGCCGAGATGATCGCCGGCGATCACCTTCACCACTTCGGCCACGATGCGCTCAACCTCCTCAGGCAGCGTGCCGCCGTTGGTGTCGCAAAGCACCACCCAGCGCGCGCCGGCGTCATAAGCCGCCTTGGCGCAGCGGAGCGCATAGTCCGGATTGGCCTTGTAGCCGTCGAAGAAATGCTCGCAATCGAGCAGGGCCTCGCGCCCGGTCGCCACGACGGCCGCGACCGATTCCCTGATGCCCTCGACATTCTCATCGAGCGAGATGCCGAGCGCGACATCGACATGGAAGTCCCAGGTCTTGCCGACCAGGCAGATCGATTTCGTCTTGGCGGCGAGCAGCGCCTGGAAGCCCGGATCGTTGGCAAGCGAGCGCCCCGGGCGCTTGGTCATGCCGAAGGCGGTCAGCCGCGCGTGCCCGAGCTCGCGCGCCTCGGCGAAGAGCCGCGTATCGGTGGGGTTGGCACCGGGATAGCCGCCTTCGATGTAATCGATGCCAAGCCCATCGAGCTGCTGAGCGATCAGCCACTTGTCTTCGACCGAAAAGTCGACGCCGTGGGTCTGGGCGCCGTCGCGGAGTGTGGTGTCGTAAAGAGAGATACGTTCGCGGGCCATTGTTACACCACGTTGAACAGGAAATGCAGCGCAAGCAGGAGCGCAAGCACGAGCACGGCGAGCTTGATGACGAAATAGACGCCGTGGCTGCCCTTGAACGGCGCGTCCTTGAGGAATCTGATCGTCATCTGGCGACCTCCCAGGTGGTGACGAGCTCGCCCGTCTTGGGATCCTTGGCGTCTTTCAGGGTGATGCCCATAGCTTGAAGCTCGTCGCGGATGCGGTCCGCCTCCTTGAAGTTCTTTGCCGCCCGCGCAGCGCTCCGAGCCGCAACCATTTCGTCAACCTCACCGCTTACGCCAACTACTCGGCTAGTGCCATGCGCCTCTCCCCTCGCTAAGGCAATTCTTGGAATCTTTGAGCGCTCGCAGGAGAAGCCGAGAAATCCGAGCGCCTCACGTAGGTGCTCCCAATGGCCTGCGCTGTGCAGCTTATGCATCTCGGCGATGGCCTTTGGCGTGTTCAGATCATCGGAGAGTGCGTCGAGCACGGTGTCAGGAATGCCGTGCTGCCCGCTCGCTGCCTTGCCCTCGAGATCGCCGTACCACTCCCATAAGGTCTTGTGCGCCTCATCGAGGCCGACAAGCGTCCAGTCGAGCGGCTGGCGATAGTGGGTGCGGAGCATGTTGAACCTGAGCGCCTCACCGGGCCAAGCGTAGCCCTGCCAACCTTCGAGCAGCTCATGGACGGTGACGAAGTTGCCGAGGCTCTTCGCCATCTTCTCTCCCTCGACCTGGAGGAAGCCATTATGCATCCACACCTGCGCCATCATCGGCGTCCCGTTGGCGCAGCGCGATTGCGCCACCTCGTTCTCATGATGCGGGAAGACGAGATCAATGCCGCCGCCATGGATGTCGAAAATCTTGCCGAGATGCGCGGCAGACATGGCCGAGCACTCGATATGCCAGCCGGGACGACCGCGTGCGGCGATGCCGACGGGCGAAGGCCATGACGGCTCGCCCGGCTTCGACGGCTTCCAAAGCACGAAGTCCATTGGATCCTTCTTGAACGGCGCCACCTCGACGCGCGCGCCAGCCAGCATCTCGTCGAGCGAGCGGCCGGAGAGCTCGCCGTAGTCGGGCATCGAGGCGACGTGAAAGAGGACGTGGTCCTCGGCGACATAGGCACAGCCGCGTGCGACCAGCCGCTCGATCATCGCCTTCATCTGCTCGATATGCTCGGTCGCTCGCGGCTCGACGGTAGGATCGAGCGCGCCGAGCGCCGCCATGTCCTTGTGGAACTGGTCCGTGGTCTTCAACGTAACCAGCCTGATCGCCTCGTTCAGAGGCAGGCCCGGATAGTCTTGCGCCGCGCGCGCGTTGATCTTGTCGTCGACGTCGGTGATGTTGCGGACAAAGGTGACGTGCTCGGACCCATAGATGTGACGGAGCAGCCTGTACAGCACATCGAAGACGATGACCGGGCGCGCATTGCCGATATGGGCGAAGTCGTAGACCGTCGGCCCGCACACATACATGCGCACATTGGAGGGGTCGAGCGGACGGAACTCCTCCTTCTTGCGGGTGAGCGTGTTGTAAAGCTTAAGCGCCACGGTCCAAGCCCCATCGGCTTACGGCCCGCCGGACGTTCATCGGCAAATTGTTGTGCAGATAAAGGAGGAACGACCCGGGCGAGCTTGTTTGCTAGCCCAGAATGATGCCGCACGAAATAATAAGGATCGGTTGCTCTTGCATCATCTTGGCACTGCTTATGGCGGGAATTGCCGGAACCGTCAA
>JBLMXO010000304.1:0-6603 GCA_050257815.1 Actinomycetota bacterium | reverse complement strand
GGGCGACGCCGCAGGAGATCGACGACATCATGTCGCTCGCGCTCCGCGTCAACGACTTCCTGTCCGGCCTCTTCCTCGGCGTCGGCATCAAGCTCGTGGATTTCAAATGCGAGTTCGGCCGACTGTGGGAGAACGACACGATGCGGATCGTGCTCGCCGACGAGATCTCGCCCGACTGCTCGCGGCTGTGGGACATCGAGACGCAGAACAAGCTCGACAAGGACCGCTTCCGCCGCGACATGGGCGGGCTGGTCGAGGCTTATCAGGAGGTCGCGCGGAGGCTTGGGCTCCACGTCGACAGCCCGGCACGCCAGCGCACGGGGCCGGTTCTGGTGCGCTCGAAATAGGGATAAGAGCCGGCAACGCAGATGAAGGCGCGCATCACCATCACGCTGAAACCGGGAGTTCTCGACCCGCAAGGCAAGGCGATTGCGGGCGCGCTCCATTCGCTCGGCTTCGGCTCGGTTGGCGACGTGCGGCAGGGGAAATATATCGAGGTCGAGGTCGAGGAGAAGGATCCCGAGCTTGCGCGCGCGGAAGTGGAGCGCATGTGCGAGCAGCTCCTCGCCAATACCATCATCGAGAATTACGCCTATGAGCTCGAGGCGGCCTGAGTCAGGTTTGCGTTTCCCTTCATTGAAACCATTGTCATGCCCGCGCAGGCGGGCATCCAGTAATCCGTGTCCGTGGTTACTGGATCGCCCGGTCGAGCCGGGCGATGACAAGGCAGAAGTGACAGCATGAAAGCCTCCGTCATCGTCTTTCCCGGATCGAATTGCGACCGCGACGCGGCCGTTGCGCTCGAGGCGGCGACCGGACGCCCGCCGGCCATGGTATGGCACGGCGACAGCGTGCTGCCGGCGAGCGATCTGATCGTGCTTCCCGGCGGCTTCTCCTATGGCGATTATCTCCGCTCGGGTGCCATGGCGGCGTATTCGCCGGTGATGCGCGAGGTGGCGAGCCGCGCCCGCGCTGGGACGCCCGTGCTCGGCATCTGCAACGGCTTTCAGGTCTTGACCGAGGCAGGGCTCTTGCCCGGCGTGCTGATGCGCAATTCGACGCTGAAATTCATCTGCAAGGATGTGCATCTCAGAGTCGAGCGGAACGACACCGCCTATACGCGATGCTACGAACAGGGCGAGGTCGTCCGCTTTCCGATCGCACATAAGGACGGCAGCTATTTCGCCGACGCCAAGACCCTTAAGCGGCTCGAAGGCGAAGGCCGCGTCGCCTTCCGCTATTGCGAGGAGGACGGCGCCATCACTGACGAGGCGAACCCCAACGGCTCGCGCGACAATATCGCTGGCGTCTATAACGAGACGGGCACGGTGCTCGGACTGATGCCGCATCCGGAGCGGCTCGCCGATGCCGCGCTCGGCGGGACCGACGGCGCCAAGATGTTCGCCTCTCTCATGGAGGCGCTTCCTTGAGCGGTGCGGCACGGGCTGCGCGCCAAGCGCAAGGCATCACTGAGGAGATTATCACCGAGCATGGGCTCTCGCCCGAGGAGTACAAGCGGCTTCTCCAAGGGCTCGGACGCGAGCCGTCGCTGACCGAACTCGGCATCTTCTCGGTGATGTGGTCGGAGCACTGCTCCTACAAGTCCTCGAAGGTGTGGCTCAAGAAGCTCCCCACGAGTGGCCCGCAAGTGATCCAGGGCCCGGGCGAGAATGCCGGCGTGGTCGATCTCGGCGACGGTCAGGCCGCCGTGTTCAAGATGGAGAGCCATAACCACCCCTCCTATATCGAGCCGTACCAGGGCGCCGCGACCGGCGTCGGCGGCATCATGCGCGACGTGTTCACCATGGGCGCGCGCCCGATCGCCAACATGAACGCGCTTCGCTTTGGCGCACCCGATCACCCCAAGACGCGCCATCTCGTGGTCGGCGTCGTCTCAGGCATCGGCGACTACGGCAACTGCATGGGGGTGCCCACGGTCGGCGGCGAGACCAATTTCGATGCGCGCTTCAACGACAACATCCTCGTCAATGCCATGTGCGTTGGCCTCGTCGATGCGAACCGCATCTTCAAATCTGCCGCCAAAGGTGTAGGCTTGCCCGTGGTGTATGTCGGCTCCAAGACGGGTCGCGACGGCATTCACGGCGCCACCATGGCCTCGGCCGAATTCGACGAGGCCTCTGAGGAGAAGCGCCCAACGGTGCAGGTGGGCGACCCCTTTACCGAGAAACTGCTGCTCGAAGCATGCCTCGAGTTGATGGCCGAGGACGCGATCGTCGCCATCCAGGACATGGGCGCTGCGGGCCTCACCTCCTCCTCGGTCGAGATGGCCGACAAGGGCGAGGTCGGCATTGAGCTCGAGCTCGACCGTGTGCCGACCCGCGAGGAGGGCATGACCGCCTATGAGATGATGCTGTCCGAGAGCCAGGAGCGCATGCTCATGGTGATCAAGCCGGAGGCGGAAAGAACCGCCGAGCGCGTGTTCAAGAAATGGGGCCTCGACTTTGCGGTGATCGGCTACACGACCGACACCGGGCGGCTGGTCGTGCGCCACCGTGGGAGCGTCGAGGCCGATATCCCGCTTGGCGCTCTCGCCCATGATGCGCCCGTCTATGAGCGGCCGTGGAGCGCCAAGCCCGCGCTGCCGGCGATCGATCCGCGCGAGGTGCCGGCGCCGAACAGTATCTTCTCCGCCTTGCAAACGCTCATGGGCTCCCCGGCGCTCTCGTCGCGACGCTGGATCTGGGAGCAGTACGACCACATGGTCATGACCGACACGGTGCAGCGGCCGGGAGGCGATGCCGCGGTCGTGCGCGTGCACGGCACCGGCAAATCGCTCGCCATCTCATGCGACGTGACCCCCCGCTATTGCGCGGCGGATTCGCGCGAGGGGGCGAAGCAGGCGGTCGCCGAGTGCTGGCGCAACCTGTCAGCCGTGGGCGCCGAGCCGCTCGCCATCACTGACTGCATGAATTTCGGCAATCCGGAGCGCCCCGAGATCATGGGGGAGTTCGCCGAGGCCGTCGAAGGCATGGCAGATGCCTGCACGGCGCTTTCCTTCCCGGTCGTCTCCGGCAATGTCTCGCTCTACAACGAGACGAATGGCGCCGCCATTCCGCCGACGCCTGCAGTCGGCGGTATCGGGCTCATCCCCAACGGCGCACCGATGGCAACACTCACGCTCAAGCAGGAGGGCGATGTGCTCCTGTTGCTCGGCGGGGAGAAGGGCCATCTCGGGCAGTCCCTCTATCAGGACATGATGCTCGGCCGATATGGGGGCGCTCCTCCCCCGGTCGATCTCGCTCAGGAGAAGGCCGCGGGCGATCTCGTGCGCGGATTGATCCGCAGCGGCGAGGTGTCGGCGGCGCACGACGTCTCAGACGGAGGCCTGCTCGTCGCCATTGCCGAGATGGCTCTTGCTGGCGGGCGTGGCGTCCGGCTTGAGCCCGCCCCTCACAATCTCCCAGCTCAGGCCGTGTGGTTCGGAGAAGATCAGGCGCGCTACGTAGTCGCAGCATCGCCCGAGAAGGCAGACGCGATCCACAAGGCGGCCGCTCTGGCCAAAGTTCCGGTCAGGCTGGTCGGGACGGTGGACGGCGAGGCACTCACCCTCGTCGGCGAAGCATCGCTTCCCCTTGCCGCGCTCAGAACCGCACATGAAGGCTGGTTGCCGGGCTTCATGGCTGCCCCTTAAGGCGATTGCGCACGGATTTTGCAGGCGGCAGAGAGCGGGCCCTTTCGGCCTTTCACTGTCGGAAAGACGACAGGGAGCGCTGCCCGTCCAGTTGCCGCGGCCTGAAGGCGGCGAGTAAGATCGAGGTAGAAGGAGCAAGACCATGGCCATGGCAGCCGACGACATTGCGCGGATGATCAAGGAGCGCTTTCCCGACGCCGAAATCCGCATCGAGGACCTTGCCGGCGATGGCGACCACTATTCCGCGACCATCGTGTCGGAGGCGTTTCGGGGCAAGTCGCGCGTTCAGCAGCATCAGATGGTCTATGACGCGCTCAAGGGAAATATGGGGGGCGTGCTGCACGCCCTTGCACTGAAAACCACGGCCCCCTAGCTAAGTGGGGCCGCGAGAAAGGAACAGACGAATGAGCGCTCAGGACGTACAGGATTGGATCGGCAAGCAGATTGCCGGCAATGACGTGGTGCTGTTCATGAAGGGCACCAAGACCATGCCGCAATGCGGCTTCTCCATGCAGGTGGCGCAGATACTCAATCATCTTGGTGTCGACTTCAAAGACATCAACGTGCTCGAGGACATGAGCGTGCGCGACGGCATCAAGGCCTTTTCCAACTGGCCGACCATTCCGCAGCTCTACGTCAAAGGAGAGTTCATCGGCGGCTGTGATATCGTGCGCGAGATGTTCCAGGCGGGCGAGCTACAGGAGCTGTTTACCGCAAAGGGCATCGCCCATAACGCGCAGACTCTGACGGCATAGCTCCGCGTTCGATTAGCTTGCGCCCAGACGCGGCCCGCTGCCCTAAATCCGCCGTGTACCGGATACACTTCAGGCGCTAAATGCGTGGCTGAAGGAGAGCATGCCGTGATCAAGTGGGAGATCGAGGGCCGCGAGTTCGGCAACTGCAATTGCGATTACGGTTGCCCCTGCCAGTTCAATGCGCTGCCGACTCATGGCCACTGCCGTGGGCTTGCCGTGTTCGATATCGAGAAGGGCTTCCACGGCACCACCCGGCTCGACGGACTTCGGGGCGCCGGGATCTTTCGCTGGCCTGGCCCGATCCACGAAGGCAAGGGCGAAGGCGTCCATGTGCTCGACCGGCGGGCGACCCCAGGGCAACGCGAGGCACTTCTACGCATCCTTCGCGGCGAGGACACCGAGCCCGGCGCGACCGTGTTCTCGATCTTTTCTTCGACCTGCGAGAGGATGCACGACCCGATCATCGCCGACATTGATTTCGAGCTTGATATCGATGGACGGAGGGCGCGCGCGAAGATCGACGGCGTGCTCGACATGCGGGGAGAGCCCATTCTGAACCCGATCACCGGCGCGGAACATCGTGTGCGCATCGTACAGCCTAACGGGTTTGAGTTCGCCGAAGCCGAGATCGGCCGCGGCTGGACCAAGACTGAAGGCCCGATCAGCTTCGAGCTCGCCGATACCTACGGTCAGTTTGCGGAGATCCATCTCTGCCAGAGCGGCATGGTCCGTGCGTAGCGATGGGCTCGGCCGCGCTCGAAACGCTGCTCAGGCGTGACGGCGTCGTCGTCGCCGGAGCACTCGGCGCTCTGATCCTGCTTTGCTGGGTTGCACTTTTGGCCGGCGCCGGCACGGGCATGGACGCAGCCGCCATGAGCGGCTGGCTCATGCCGTTCACTCTGCCCCCGGCGCTCAGCTCCCCGTGGACGCCCTTCTACTGGCTCGTCACTTTCTTCATGTGGGTCGTCATGATGGTCGCGATGATGCTGCCGTCAGCCTCTCCCATGGTCTTGCTTTATGCGCGCGTGCTGCGTCATGCCGAGAGCGAGAGGAGGGCAAGCCACGCGTCTGCCTCGATCGTAGCCTTCGCCTCGGGCTACTTGACCTTGTGGATTCTTTTCAGCGCCTTGGCGGTCGCGCTTCAATACGCGCTTGAACGGGCGGGGGCGCTCTCGGCAATGATGAGCTCGCGCAGTGCCCTGCTGTCGGGGCTGCTCCTCATCGCCGCGGGCCTCTATCAACTAACGCCACTCAAAACCGCATGCCTCAGGCATTGCCGTGCACCGGCGGGATTCATTGCCGCCCATTGGCGTCCGGGCGTGACCGGAGCCTGGCGCATGGGGCTTTCCCACGGCGCCTATTGCGTCGGCTGCTGCCTGGCCTTGATGTTGCTGCTCTTCGTCGGCGGCGTGATGAATCTGGTGTGGATCGCGGCTCTCACTCTCATCGTCACGGTGGAGAAGCTCGCGCCATTCGGAGCGCTGACGGCAAAGCTGATCGCTGCTGCGCTCGTTGCCGGCGGCGCGCTGCTCCTCCTCGGAGGCCTCTAACGTTCGCTGGAAATGCAGATGGCCGGGGGCGAGCCCGGCCATCGAAGAGTGCTCGCAGGAATGACAGACGCTAGCGCGAGTAGAACTCGACGACGAGGTGCGGCTCCATGATCACCGGATAGGGCACGTCAGAGAGCGTAGGGGTTCGTGTCAGCTTCGCCGTCATCTTGTTGTGGTCGACCTCGAGATAGTCGGGCACCTGACGCTCGGAGCTCTGCGCGGCCTCGAGCACGAGGCCATAGTCTTTCGCCTTGTCGCGTACCTCGACAACGTCGCCTTCGCGGCAGCGATAGCTCGGGATGTTCACCCGCCTGCCGTTGACCCGCACATGCCCATGGCTCACGAACTGCCGCGCGGCGAAAACCGTCGGCACGAATTTCGCGCGGTAAACGATGGCATCGAGCCGGCGCTCGAGCAGGCCGATCAGCTTCTCCGAAGTATCGCCGCGGAGCCGGGCCGCCTCGCGGTAGACCGCCTTGAACTGCTTCTCGGTGATGTTGCCGTAGTAGCCCTTGAGCTTCTGCTTGGCTCTGAGCTGCTGGCCATAGTCGGACAGCTTGCCGCGACGGCGCTGCCCATGCTCGCCAGGGCCATATTCGCGCTTGTTGAACGGGCTCTTAGGCCGGCCCCAAATATTCTCGCCGAG
>JBLMXO010000303.1:0-5721 GCA_050257815.1 Actinomycetota bacterium | reverse complement strand
CCGGCCACGCTTGGCCCATACTCGCGGAAGGAGAGCCTACTATGCGTGAGTGGCACAAGCCGACGATCGAGGAGACGGAGTCTGGCATGGAAGTGACGAGCTACCTGCCGGCTGAGCTGGATCGCGCTTAATCCGCCCTTCTCATCTCGGAACCAAAGCGAGCGGCGATCTGGCGGAAGCCAGCTCGCCGCTCGTGCTTTCAGACGACCCCCATCTCGGTTCGAGCAGACAGACGGATGGCGACGTCGTTTGGCATCGAGCCCAATGACCTGTTCCAAGGCAATTGCCTCCTTTGCCCTTCAGAATTTCTTAATGAGGCATAGAGGCAGTGTTCATGCGACGCTCATGCAACTCTCATCAGGCCACCCTACGTAGCACCTGTCGGAGCATGTCCGAAGTTTCGATCGACGATGGATTGAGTTATTGTAGGCGCCTGCCAAGCAGTTGAGACGCATCAAGGCGGTCGCATCAAGAACCGCTACAAAGTGTTCCTCCTCGTTACGAGGGTAGGACAAGAGGTAAACGCCGTGACCAAGATCATGAGCCCCGAGGAACTGGAGCAGGAGCTTCGCGCCATCGGCGCCGAGCGCTATCACGACAAGCATCCCTTTCATAGGCTGCTGCACGGCGGGAAGCTCAACAAGGGTCAAGTGCAGGCCTGGGCTCTGAACCGCTATTGCTATCAATCCGCCGTTCCGCGCAAGGACGCCGCCTTGATCAGCCGCTGTCATGACCGCGAGCTTAGGCGCGAATGGATCCATCGCATCATGGATCATGACGGCTATGGCGAGGAGGAAGGCGGCATCGAGCGCTGGCTCGTGCTCACCGACGGGCTCGGGCTTGACCGCGACGATGTCATTTCCAGGAAGGGTGCTCTGCCGGAGACGGTTTTTGCCGTCGAGGCCTACGTCAATTTCGTGCGCGAGAAGACGCTGGTCGAGGCGGTTGCCTCTTCCCTCACCGAGCTATTCGCGCCGAGCATCCACAAAGAGCGCATCGCGGGCATGCTGGAGAATTACGATTTCATCAGCGACAAGGTGATGGCCTATTTCAAGCGCCGTCTCACCCAGGCTCCGCGCGACGCCGACTTTGCGCTCGAATATGTGAAGCGCAACGCGCGGACGCCCGAGGCGCAACAGGGCGCGCTCGATGCGCTCCGCTTCAAATGCAACGTGCTGTGGGCGCAGCTTGATGCGCTCCACGTGGCTTATGTCGAACCGGGCATGATCCCGCCCGGCGCCTTCGTGCCGGGCAAAGCGTGATGAACGACGCCGCGTCTCCTGAGCGTCTCGTTGTCGGCCGAGAGACGCGGCCCCATTTGCCTGCCTATCTCAAGCTCCGTTTCGATGCGGGGCGCGACCGGTGGGTGTTGCTGGCGCCGGAGCGGGTGCTCACGCCGGACCAAACGGCCGTCGCGGTGCTCAAGCTTTGCGACGGCAAGAGGACCGTGGAGGAAATTGTCGAGGCTCTGGCCAAGGAATATTCGGCACCGGCCAATGTGATCCGAGCCGATGTTATCGATCTGCTTCAGGGCCTTGCTGATAAGGGATACGTAAAGGGATGAGCGAAGAGCTTCTGGGCAACGACCATTGCCAGTCAGTGACGGTCGACGATGAGCCGACCGAAGGCGTGGTCGGCACCAAGAATGCGACCGCGGCGCTTTGCGCGAGGGCTCCGGTCGGCCTCCTTGCCGAGCTCACTCATCGCTGCCCGCTGCAATGTCCTTATTGCTCAAATCCGATCGAGCTCGAGCGCGTCAACAGGGAGCTTCCCACCGAAGCCTGGGTCTCGGTCATGCGCCAAGCGGGCGAGATGGGCATTCTCCAGGTACATCTGTCGGGCGGGGAGCCCACTGCGCGCAAGGACCTCGAGGATATTGTCTCTGCCGCCTCCGAGGCAGGTCTCTACTCGAACCTCATCACGGCTGCGGTGACCCTCAACCGCGCCCGGCTCGAGGATCTCGCCAAGCGCGGCCTCGACCACGTACAGATCTCTTTCCAGGATGTCGATGCAGCGAACGCCGAGAAGATCGGCGCCTATCCCGGCGCCACGCAGAAGAAGCTCGACGTGGCCCGCTGGGTGAAAGAGCTCGGCCTGCCCTTGACCGTGAATGCTCCGATTCATCGCCACAACATCGAGAACGTCGGCCGCTATATCGACCTCTCGGTGAAGCTTGGCGCGCAGCGCCTCGAAGTAGCGCACGTGCAATATTATGGCTGGGCGTATCTGAACCGCGCGGCCCTGATCCCGACCTACGATCAGACGGTAAAGTCGATCGAGTTCGTCGAGCGCGAGCGCGAGCGGCTCAAAGGCGTGCTGACCATCGACATGGTCGTACCCGACTATTACGCCAAACGCCCGAAGCCCTGCATGGGTGGCTGGGGCAAGGGCTTCATGAACATCACGCCGGCGGGCAAAGTGCTGCCCTGCCATGCCGCTGAGACCATCAAGGGGCTCGAGTTCGACAACGTGCTCGACAGGCCTCTGCTCGACATCTGGCTCAACGGCAAGGCGTTCAATGCCTTCCGCGGCACAGAATGGATGAAGGAACCCTGCCGATCCTGCGTCTTCAGGGAGATCGATTGGGGCGGTTGCCGTTGCCAGGCCATGGCCATCACCGGCGACGCTGCCAACACCGATCCGGCCTGTGCGCTGTCCCCCTATCACGGCGAGATGGTGACGATCGCCCGCGCTGAAGCCGCTCAGCCGCCTAAGCCCTTCCTTTATCGCAATCCGCGCAACGCGGCGGAGGCGGCCAAGATCGAACAGCCCCCGCTGGTCCCCGCCGAGTAGCGCCGCTTCCAGCGTCCTAAAGTTTCGCGTCAGCCGCGATGGCGCGCGGCGTTCCAGCGCGCGCCTGAAGCACGCGATAGGCGTGCGTGAAGGCGAGCGAGGTGACGGGGATCGTCACGAGCAGGCCCACGAGAAGGGCGATTGCGCCTGCAATATTGATCAGGGCAAGAATGCAAACGAATCCGAGCAGCGGCCATTTGTGCCCACGCGTGATGCTGTTGCTTTCCTTCATCGCGTCGATCGGACCCAGCCCGCGATCGATCACGATGAAGGTCGTGAACATGTACATCAGGGCAAAAATGATTCCTGGAACGATGAGCAGAATGAAGCCGACGACGATCACGAGCCCGACCAGGATCGAAGCGCCGACAAATTTCCAAAACGGATGCGGATGCCAGAGCTGAGAGAGCTCGACGGTGTCAGGATTGTCGTGAGCAACCAGATAAAATGCGGTCACGCCCATGCTGATGAGCGTTGAGAGCGCGTAGTCGGCAAGAGAGCCTGCCAAGGTCGGCTCCTTCGCCGAACCGCCGAGAAGCGCATCGATTGCGCTCGTGAGAGCGCTGGCGAAGACATAGATGAGCACGATGACAAGGCTCGCGCCGACGAAGAACCAGGGGCGCTTCTTGAACGTCTCCCAACCGAAGCTAACGCAAGAGTGAATCGAGAAGTCCATGCGCCCGACGATATGCGAGGGCGTGCCGTTTGTCCGGCAAGATCAGCGATAGAGATCGGGGTTTCCCCAAGTAACGCATCCCTCTCGCGCGAGGCGAGGATCGGTTTCCGCACCAATCATCCGCGGGCTCAAGTCCTTGCAAATATTGGTGCCAAACCTTCCTGCCAGGATTTCCACCTTGCAATGCCTATTTTTTTGTCGCTACCATGACTTAACCCCCGAGCCTCACAACTGGCGCGGCCTGTCGCGCCTCAAGGCCAGCGCCATGCAACTGACATTCACCGTTAAGGGCTGTCTCTTTAAACACGCGCCTGCGCCTATTGTTGCGCTCATCCTTGCCGGTGGCCTGTTTAGCATTCCGGTGCACGCAGAAGATGCGCCGCCGACCGACAAGCCTGGCGGCGTGTCGGTCGAGCTACCGCAATCACCGCCACTCAATCCCGTGCCGATCGCTTATATCCGCGTGATCACCGATCATCCGCGGCCTGCTTCGCGCATGGACGTCGAGCCGATCGATGCCGGCGTCGCCGGCGCCAGGATGGCGGTCGACGAGAACAACGCCGGCGGCAAGCTCATGGGCGATCTCTATTCGCTCGATGTCGCGACCGTCGCCTCGCCCGACAAGGCGGTCGAGGCTTTGGGCAAGATGCTCGAGAGCGGGCACCATTATTTCGTTGTTGACGCCCCCGCCGACACGCTGCTGAAGCTCTCTGACTTCGCCAAGGGCAAGGATGCGCTCCTGTTCAACGTCCGCGCAACCGACGTCTCGCTCCGGCAGGAGGACTGCCGCAAGAACGTCATGCATGTCGTGCCCGACCGCTTCATGCTGGCCGATGCGCTCGCGCAATATCTCGTGTTGCAGAAATGGACGAATTGGCTGCTCGTGCGCGGCTCGACGCCTGGCGACATCGCCTATGCCGACGCCATCAAACGTGCCGCCTCCCGCTTCGGCGCGACCATCGTCGACGAGCGCGAGTACAAAGACAATTCCGGCGGCCGGCGCGACGACGTGGGCTCAATTCCACCCGGCAAGCAGGCGAGCAACGACGAGAATTTCGCCGGTCAGGACTACCAGGTCATCATCGTTGCCGACGAGGACCAGTTATTCGGCCCCTATATGCCCTATCGCGGCGGCGCCGATCCGAGGCCGGTCGCCGGCACCACGGGGCTCGTCGCGACGACCTGGAGCCCGGGCCACGAGAAATGGGGCGCGACCCAGGCCAACAACCATTTCGAGAAGGACTATAAGCGCCTGATGCTCCCCATCGACTATCAGGCCTATGTCGCCGCGCGCACTGTCGGCGAGGCGGTGACGCGCAACCACGGCTCAGATTTCGCCACCGTCGCCGCCTTCATCCACGGTCCCGATCTCCAGCTCGCGCCCTTCAAGGGCATCAAACAGCAATACCGCCCCTGGGACGGTCAGTTTCGCCAGCCTATTCTGATTGCGACCGACAAGGTCCCGGTGTCCATGTCGCCGCAGCGGGGCTTCCAGCCTGCCGCTCATGCCGAGATCGAGGTTGACACGCTCGGCATCGACGAGCCTGAGAGCAAGTGCAAGATGTAGGCTTGAGCTGCGGGTTATCGCTCTGCGGCTGACGGCGCGACCAGATTGCCGCTCTCGTCCAGCACCGGCACGTTATAGCTCTGCAAGATCCCGTCGATCTCGCGCTCGTTCTCGGCGATCACCTTGTTGATCTGGTGCTTCCATTGCGGGTCGTTCGGTCGAAGCCCGAGCGTGATGCCGTAGACCGTGCTTGGGCCTGCGTTCTCCTTGACGAGTGGCACCATGGTAAGCGGCATCGCTGAGCGTTGTGCATAGTAGCCGCCGACCGGACCCCACAAAATCCCCGCGTCGAGCTTGCCGGAGGCAATTTCGCCGATCATCGCTTCCGCCGCATTCGATGCGCTCTCGCCGGCATTGACCTCAAATTGCTCGGTGTTCCCCGCCAATCCGTAAAGCGCGAGCAGGCTCGCTGGCGGCGTGCGCGCGAACAGGCCGATCCGCTTCCCCTTGAGCCTTGGATCAGAGAGGCGATCGACGCCGGCGAGATCGGGGTCGCCTTGCCGGTAAATCAGTACATAGGAGGTGCGGTAATACGGGTTGGAGTCCTCGATCAACCCCGTGCCCTGGGCATACCCCATGATGAGATCGCAAGCGTCGTTGCCGACCGCGTTCGGGACGTAGCCGCTCGATTCAGAGAACCAAGTATATTGGAGGTTGTCGTCGAGCTTTGCTGCGATGAGCTCGG
>JBLMXO010000302.1:0-4289 GCA_050257815.1 Actinomycetota bacterium | reverse complement strand
GACGGCATCTCCGTTTGCGTGGCGACATCACCGCGCCGGCGGTCAGGCGCGGCATCCGCGATTATCTCTGGCACCAATGGGGCGGGCTCGACGTGCTGGTCAACAATGCCGGGCTTGTTCCCGTGGGTCCGCTCTCTTGCACCACTGACGACGAGCTCGAACGGGTGATGATGACCAATGTCGTGGCGCCACTCGCCTTGACCCGCGAGATGCTGCCCTTGTTGCGCCGGCCGGGAAACGCGCGCATCGTCAATGTCGGCTCAGTGTTGGGCGACATCGCCTATCCATTGTTCGCGGCCTATTCCGCGTCGAAATTTGCCGTGCGCGGCCTCTCTACCGCCATGCGGCGCGAGCTCAGGCCCTACGGCATTAGCGTGACCTATGCGGCACCACGGGCGACCAAAACCGATGCATCGCAGGCGATGAACCCTCTCGTCGAGCCGCTGCAAATGCGCCTCGACGATCCTGCCGTCGTCGCACGCCAAATCTGGCGCGCCGTCACACAGGATCTCGATAGTATCTATCCGAAAGGGCCGGAGCGCCTCTTCGTCCTCGCACAAAGGCTCGTCCCAAGAATCGTGGACCGCGCGATCTCGACGCAGATGTTGGACGAGCGCGTGCGCGACTATCTCAAGAAATCATTCGAGACCGCACGAAGCCGCAACGGCTCTCTGGTCGCCACAGCCAACAAGAATGGAGGTTAGATTATGAGGTATTTCACTCTGCTGGCGTTTCTCGCGCTGCTTGGCTGCGCGCAACAGCAGCGCGATCTGCCCTCGGCGCCGATCTCAACTCCCTCCTCGGCGCAGCACTCTGGGTGACGCGCGCCGGCGTGCCGTCCTTGGTCGCCACGGCGAGCAGACCGCTGACGCCAAAGCCCGCATCGACATCGTCGATGCGAATGCGATTGCGCACAAAACCGCCGTCGGCGAGCAGGGTGGCTAGACGCTTGCGATCGAACAGCCGATGCGAGTGGCTGCCAGCAAAAGGCCAGCGCCGCATGACGGAGCCGTGCGTGGCATAGAGTACGAGGCGCCCCCCGGGGCGAAGCACGCGTCGGGCCTCGGCGACTGAAAAAGCCGACATGAAATAGACGACGTTCACCGCGAGCACGGCGTCGGCATTTGCGTCGTCGAACGGCAAGTTGGTGAAATCTCCTCTGACCAACTTGAGGCGTCCAGCCTCGAGGGCAGCGTGGTTGCGCCGTGCCGCTTGGGCCAGCATCACCGGCGACCAATCAAATCCGATCGCCTGCTTGAGGTGAGGATCGCGAAGCAGAGCTTGCAAAGCATGGCCGGGACCACATCCCAACTCAATCACCCTCTCGCCGTCGCCGAGGTTGAGCGCTGAAAGCGCCGCCCCATTAGCCTTGGCGTTGGCGAAGCCCATCAGGCTCCCGGCCATACGGCCGAAGAGCCCCGATGGCTGGCGTAATTGCGCGCCGAGGCTCTCCCAAATCACACGCGCCGATGGTTGTGGCCGCCGCACTAATTGGCGGCCGCTTGCGCCTGAGCTTTGGCCATCAACTCCTTGATGACGGCGCGCCGGTTCTTATCCCACAGCGGCCGTTTCGGCTGCGGCGGTAGCGAGAGCGCATGCTTCAGCACTTTGTAGGCGCCGGCATAGTCATGCTGGCCCATGAGGAAGTCGGCATAGAAATAATTGGCGTCCATGCCGTTCGGCGCGAGCGTCACGGCCTGCGCCAAGAGCTGGCGCGCCTTGTCGCTATCGCCAAAGCCGAAGGGGAAACCCGGCACGCGGTAATAGAGCACGCCAAGACTGGTCGGCGCTCCAGCATCGAGCGCGGCGGGGTCCTTCTGATAGGCTTGCTCGAGAATGGCCTTCGCCTTCTTGGCATAGCCCATGGCACTCAGCGTGTTGGCCATACCGGCCTCTTCGCTGGTCACGATCCCTTCCCAAATCATCGGCTCGGGCCGGCCGGGATATTTCTGCACCAGGGTCGCTGTATAGTTGGCCAGAGCATCGATATGGGCGAACTGGTTGGGAGAACCGTCCTCGTCGAACTTGATGTGCTCCCATTGCAGCTCGACCGAATGAATGTCTGCGTCCATGGCCTTGTTGTTGGAGGCGAACGCAGGCGCCGGCATGGCGCAAGCGACGGCCACTCCGATGAGTGCCGGCAAGAGCTTGTGTCGCATCAATTTCCCCTCGGGTGCCCCATCCCCCGGAGGACCACAGAACACGCTAAGCTTACGTCTCACTTACATATTTTGGGACCGTTTCGGGCCGATCTTCCTCGCGCCAAAGGCTCAGATGGCGACAGAATGACGCGTCTCCGTGTGGCGGCGATAGAGATCGAAGGCGGCAGCGGCCACACGCACAAGAGGACCCCCTTCCTCGGTCATGAGCAGATGGGCATCGTCGAGGACGAGGAGCCCGTCACCTTGCATCTCTTCGAGCTTGGGCCGGGCATCGGCCCACCAATCCTTGGGGGCCCCGAAGAGACGGCCCGCGGCTTTCAGATCGACGGCGCCGTCGCACATCAGCCGCTCGATGACGTGGGCGCGCAAGCGATCATCGCGAGTGAGAGCATGACCCTTGGCGATGGGAAGCAGATCCTCGCCCACGGCGCGAGCCCAGGCACCAGGCTCGGCGATGTTCTGGATGTAGCCTCGCGGCGTGCGGCCGATCGAGGTCGCTCCCAATCCAATCAGAGTCTCGGCCTGGTCGCTGGTATAGCCCTGGAAATTGCGGTGCAGCGTGCCGTTGCGTGCGGCCCTGGCGAGCGCATCATCGGGCAAGGCGAAATGATCAAGCCCGATCGCCTGATAGCCGGCCGCTATGATTGTCCGCGCCGCCGCCGCGGCTTGCGTTGTGCGCTCTTCGGGCCCAGGCAAAGCCGCCTCGTCGATCAGACGTTGCTTCTTCGCCATCCACGGCACGTGGGCATAGCCGAAGAGCGCGATGCGCTCGGGTTTGAGCGTGAGGCAGGCGGCGATCGTGCGCGTCAGGGCCCCCGTCGTCTGATGCGGAAGGCCGTAGATCAAATCGAAATTGATGCCAACGATACCAGCACCGTGCAAACACTCGACGGCGCGGGCGACCATCTCGAAGGGCTGAATGCGGTTGATCGCCGCCTGCACCTTGGGGTCGAATTCCTGGATGCCAAAGCTCGCGCGATTGAAGCCGAGATGTCCTAGCCTCTCGATCATCGCTTCGTTCAACGTGCGCGGGTCGCTTTCGATGGCAAGCTCGGCGTCGGCCGTGACGTCGAAGCGCTCACGGATCTTCTCCATCACGCGGGCGAGATCGCCAGGCTCAAGCGCAGTCGGCGTGCCGCCACCGAAATGGAGGTGCGAGACGGTGAGTCGGCCTGGAAGCGCATCAGCAACCAGATCGAGTTCCTTGATCAGCGTCTTGATATAGGCGGCGACCGGCTCATAGCGCGAGGCGAGCTTCATGTTGCAGCCGCAATACCAGCAGAGCTCGCGGCAGAACGGCACGTGAAGATAAAGCGAGATGGGGCGAGCTGGATCGAGAGCGCCGAGCCAGTCGCGATAGGTCGCAGCCGGAAAGCCCGCGCGGAAATGCGGCACCGAGGGATAGCTCGTATAACGCGGCACCGTTGCGGTCGCGTATTTTTTAAGCATCGTCGCCATGGGTGGGGATTCTCAACGGCTCGGGCAATCTTGCCTATTAGGGAAAATACGGAGCCTGAAGCGGCGCTTCGCTCGATTCGACAAGTGCGCCAAGGGCTGGCTAATTGGCCCCAAGGAAATTGGGGTCCGGTCGAAGGCGGGAATGCGCGAGGACACAAGGCTCATCATCACGGCCGATGATTTTGGCCTTTCGCTGCCCGTCAACGAGGCGGTCGAGAGCGCGCATCGCAACGGTGTCCTGTCTGCGGCAAGCTTGATGGTGGGCGCTCCCGCTCTTGCCGATGCGGTCGAGCGCGCCAAGAAGCTACCGGCTTTGGGGGTGGGTTTGCATCTGACATTGCTCAACGGCCGCCCGGTCTTGCCGCCTGGGAAGGTGCCCGGCCTGATCGGGTCCAACGGCAGGTTCTCGAACGACGCCGTCCGCTTCGGGGTGGCCCTTTATGCTTCGTCTGACCTCCGCCGCCAGGCGAACGCCGAGATCGAAGCCCAGTTCGAACGCTTCGCCGCGACTGGGCTCGTCATGGACCACATCAACGGGCACCGGCATTTCCACCTGCACCCGGTCGTGTTGGACGCGATCTCGCGGCTTGCGCCCCGCTTCGGCAATCCTCCTCTGCGCCTGCCGCTCGAGCCCTTCGCTGCATCCTTCGCCGCACATCGCGACCGCAT
>JBLMXO010000301.1:0-4504 GCA_050257815.1 Actinomycetota bacterium | reverse complement strand
TCTGCGGCGGCAGCGAGCATACTTGGAAGGCTGAAGAAGAGAGTGACGATCAGAGCAAGGAATAAGAAAGATACCAGAGGCTTGCGTGAGTGCAGAGCGTGGCGCCGCATGGTCATCGAGTGGGCCCTCGTTACCGGCACGAAGCAAAAGTAACCATGCCAATGGGGCATGGCTTTAGCCGGATTGTGGCTCCTCGGCGCGTTTCGCATGGCGAATTCGCCATAGTCGTGGCGCAATTGCGATTATGCACAGGGCGACGCTTCGGCTGGGAACGTCGTCCGGCAGGATCATCCAGCTGCCGCGCAACGAGGGTGATGGGCTCGGTGCCTAAGGCCGATGCAGTGCGGCCCGGAAAAGGCCCGCGCTGCTTCTCTTTTCGCGAGGATGATTGCGGTGATGGCCCTTGCGGGCGCCTGCTGCCCCGCTTAGGTTCTGCCCGTCTTAGCCGCCGAAATTTCACGCAATTTGTGGGAGAATATGATGGGATTGGTTGCCCGCACGCTTGAACGGGTTAAGCCCTCGCCGACGCTAGCGATCACCGCCAAGGCGCGCGAGATGAAAGCGGCTGGGTTCGACGTCATCGGCCTCGGCGCCGGAGAGCCCGATTTCGACACGCCCGACAACATCAAGCAGGCGGCGATCGAGGCGATCAAGCGCGGCGAGACGAAATATACTGCGGTCGACGGCATCCCCGAGCTCAAGCGCGCCATCTGCGAGAAGTTCGAGCGCGAGAACGGGTTGAGCTACAAGCCGTCGGAGATCTCCGTGGGCTCCGGCGGCAAGCAGGTGCTTTACAATGCGCTGCTGGCCACGCTCGATCCGGGTGATGAGGTGATCGTCCCTTCGCCCTATTGGGTGAGCTACCCAGATATCGTGCTGCTTGCAGGCGCCGAGCCCGTCATCGTCGAGACCAAGCTCGAGGACGGCTTCAAGCTGAGGCCCGAAGCGCTCGCGCGCGCCATCACGCCCAAGACCAAGTGGTTCATCTTCAACTCGCCGTCGAACCCGACCGGAGCGGCTTACACCGAGGAAGAGATCAAGGCGCTGACCGACGTGCTGGTGAAGCACGAGCGGGTCTGGGTGCTGTCCGACGACATTTACGAGCATCTCGTCTATGACGGATTCAGCTTCACCACGCCGGCGGCGGTCGAACCGCGGCTGAAAGCGCGCACGCTCACACTGAATGGCGTGTCCAAGGCCTATTCCATGACGGGCTGGCGCATCGGCTATGGTGGCGCGCCCGAACCGCTCATCAAGGCGATCGCAACGCTTCAGTCGCAGTCGACCTCGAACCCTTGCTCGATCAGCCAATGGGCGGCGGTTGAGGCGCTGAAGGGCCCGCAAGGCTTCTTGAAGGATTGGGTCGTGTCTTTCGAGGAGCGCCGCGACCTCGTGGTCTCGATGCTCAATCAGGCGACTGGCCTGTCATGCCCGAAGCCGGAAGGAGCGTTCTATGTCTATCCTTCCTGCGCGGGGACGATCGGCAAGAGCACGCAAGCGGGCAAGCGTCTCGGCAATGACGAGGACTTCGCCACCGCCCTTCTCGAGGAGGAGGGGGTCGCGGTGGTTCATGGTGCGGCGTTTGGGCTTTCGCCCTTCTTCCGCATCTCCTATGCCACTGACATCAAGGCGCTGGAGGAAGCTTGCCGCCGCATTCAGCGCTTCTGCGCGAGCCTCAGCTAGGTGTTGGTGACGACCGACGGAGATCGACATGAAATTCAGCACGGGTAACCAGATCAAAGGCAAGATCATGGAAATCCGCAAAGGAGGCGTGACCGCCATCGTCTATGTCGCCGTGCCCGGCGACACGACGCTCGAAGTGAGCGTCACCATTCCTGCGCTCGAGACACTCAAGCTCTACGAGGGCAAGCCTGTAGTCTTGATGATCAATCCTGGCGATATCATCATCGGCTGCGAGTAGGGAGGCGCTCGCGTCCCCCCTGTCCTGAGTTTATTCGATTGATGGACGCTAACGTAAGACCCGCTGCAAGCAACGCCGAGAACCGTTCTTCGCTTGCCTTTCGTTTGCCCGATGGGCGCACGCTATCTTATGCGGAGTTCGGCGATCCAAATGGTTTGCCGGTGCTCGCCATCCACGGCACGCCGGGCTCACGTTTCATGTTCGGGTTGACGGACGCTGCAGCGCGTGAACGGGGATTGCGCATCATAGCTCCCGACCGCCCGGGCTACGGTCATTCGGACTACCGTCGAAACCCTTCCCTGATGCGATCGGCGGAGGATTTGGTCGCGCTCGTTGACACACTCAAGACCGAACGGCTTGCCGTCATCGGCGTCTCGGGCGGCGGGCCGCATGCGGTTGCGACGGCTTCGGCCATGTTGGATCGCGTGGCTTTGCTTGCGCTTGTCTCGCCGGTAGGCCCCATTGCGGAGTGCCGCAAGCAAGTTCGCATGTCGCGCATGCACCGGCTTATTTTCACCAGGATGGGACGCTCGACCCCGGCTTGCGCGTCCTTTTTCTGGTCTCTGCGCGGTATGGTGAGATGGGCGCCTGGCGTCGCCTACCGGGTATTGCAGCAGCGCGTCACGCCTACTGACCGCTTTGTCTTGGGCCGGTCTGAGGTAGAGGTCAACCTTCGGGCTGCCATCCGCGAAGGGCTTCGGCCAGGCATCAAGGGCGCGCTTCAGGACTTGCGATTGTTCTGCTCACCTTGGGGCTTGCCGCTCGGTGAGATCGATGTCCCGGCGGTTGTATGGCAGGGAAGCGACGATACGATCGTGCCGCCGAGCGCGGCTTATCACCTTGCGACCAAATTGCCGAACTGTCGGCTCGATGTGATTCAGCAAGCGGGACATTATTGGGGCTTCGCCAACTTTCCCCGCGTGCTCGATACCGTAACGGCGGCGCTGCGCAGCGAGCATCAGACAATCAACCCCTGAAGCTCGCCCCCGCGTCAATTTGCTGCTCCCATCTTCACGCATCTGCGGCGTTCTGGCGCTAGGCCAAGCGAGCCGAAGCACCCTAGATCATCGTCGCCAGTGTCTTTGCTTCCCACCCATCGGGTGCATTTCCCCTCCCCAGGGAGGGGGACGCAGCGTCTTCGCGTCCGCATATGCACGCCGAGAGTTGGCGCACCGGGCAAACGAGACTGATCAGTAGATCTTTTCCAACAAGAGCTCGCATGACCGGTAAACCAATCTTCTTCGATCCAACGGGCAAGCGCGGTCGCGCGCTGGTCAGGCTTGCCTGGGCGCTCGCGACGCTAAGCCTGGCGATCCTGACGGCCTTCTTCGCGACTTTGCTCACTGTACATCACCCGGCGGTGGAGCAGGGTCCGATTACCCACGTTTCGATCCGATGCGCGTGGACTCCAACCTGCTCGGCAGCGCATGCGGTTTCGGATACGACCGCTGCCGATCCCGAAGAGCTCAGAAATGCGACGCGGCTAGCGGCCGATCTGCGCGAGAAAGAGCGGAACCTCCATCATCGTCCGCAGGCTTCTGTGGTGGAGACCCGCTCGGTGCCGGCGGCACTGGTAAGGCCGGCAGGCCGACCGGCGAGCATCGGCTTCTATGTGAACTGGGACGACAACAGCTATCCTGCATTGAAGCGAGCGTTGCCACATCTCGATTGGATCATTCCAAGTTGGTTTAGCCTCGACGGTCCGGACATGTCGGTCAAAGCCGCGGTCGAAGATCGCGTGCTCGACTACATTCAAAGCACCAAGCCGAATGTCGCGATCCTGCCCATGATTCAGAATGCATCGGGCGGCAAGTGGAACAGCGCGGCACTGGTGAAAATGCTGGCCGATCCTGCCGCGCGCGCCAAGCGCATTCAGGACATCGTGGCCCTTCTCGACAAGTACAAGTTCCAAGGCGTGACGGTCGATTTCGAAGACATCCCCGACGCGTCGCACAAGGACCTCGAGCAGTTTCTCATCGAGCTGCATGCGGCGTTCGTCGTGCACGACTATGCGATCCTGCTTGCCGTTCCCTTCGATGACGACAGCTGGCCATACGAGGACTACGCCAAGATCGCGGATTTCGTGGTGCTGATGGCGTATGACGAGCACGAGGACGCCGGTCCCGCGGGCAGTATCGCCGGTCAGGATTGGTTCGAGGATACGCTCGACAAGCGCATGAAGAATCTCGACCCAGATCACACCATCGTCGCCATCGGTGCCTATGCCTATGACTGGGTCAAGGGGCAGGATGCCTCAAGCCTTACCTTCGAAGAGGCGGTGCTATCGGCACGCGATTCCGAGGCGAATATCGTCTTCGATCCAGAGACATCGAACCCGCATTTCTCCTTCATCGAGGATGACGGGAAGCGCCACGACGTTTGGTTTCTGGACAGCGTGACGGCCTTCAACGAGATCCACGCCGCCGACGATTATCGACCGGCCGGTTATGCCGTGTGGCGTCTTGGCTCGGAAGATCCGTCGGTGTGGGCCACGCTTGGGCGGAGCTATGGCGCGGCGGCGCCCGAGGGCTTGCGCCGAATCGCCAGGAGTCAGGATATCGACTTCGAAGGCGATGGCGAGAT
>JBLMXO010000300.1:0-3322 GCA_050257815.1 Actinomycetota bacterium | reverse complement strand
TCGAGATAATTGAGCACGGCCTCGATCGAGGCGCTCAAGCTGTAGACGTCGAGCCCGTAGAAGCCGCAGCGCTCGTCGGGGGAGCGCGCCTCGTTAATGTCCTTGAGCCGGCGCAGGAATGAGACCACCTCGCTGTTGCGCCACATCCAGGTGGGGAAGCGGGTGAAGGCGGCTTTTGGCGATTTTGGTCGCGGCAGGCCGCGCACGAAAGCGTCGTAGATCGCGGCGTCAGGCCAGTCGGCCTCGACGGCGACGATGTTGAAGCCGTGATCCTTGACGAGCTTCGCCGTAATTGCCGCGCGCGCATCGTAGAATTGAGCCGTGCCATGCGTCGCCTCCCCGAGCAGGACGACTTGGGCTTTGGCGAAGCGCTCGGCGAGGCTCGTCAGCTCGTCGAGATCGCCGAACGGCTCTGCCGCCTCGGCGATGAGATGGCTGAGCGTCGAGCGGATCGCCTTGGCGCGCTGCGAAGGGATCAGGAGGCCTGCGGCGTAGCCTGAGGTCTCCGAATCGATCGTGGTCTCTTTCTTGGCGGCGCCGGGCTCTTCCCAGCCTTCCTCGCCGATCAGCGGCACGAAGGTGACGGCGCCGAAATCCTCTTCCTTGAAGTCGGTCTCGCTAACGCGTGTGACGCGCAGAAGGGTTTGGTGAACGCCGCGGCCGACCGGGATCACCAGCCTGCCGCCGACGGCGAGCTGGCTCTTGAGCGCCTCGGGGACGCGCGGACCGCCTGCCGAGACGATGATGGCATTGAACGGCGCGTGCTCGGGCAGGCCCTTGGTTCCGTCGGCAAAGATGATCGCGGCATTGGCATAGCCGAGATCCTTGAGCCGCGTCCGGGCGTAGCCGGCGAGCTCCTCGTGGCGCTCGATGGCGTAGACTTTGCCCGCAATGCGGCTCATCACCGCCGCGGCGTAGCCTGAGCCGGCGCCCACCTCGAGCACCTTGTCGCCGGGCCTGAGCTCCGCGAGCTCGAGCATGCGCGCGACGATGTAAGGCTGCGAGATGGTCTGACCCGCCTCGATGGGGAGCGCCGAGTCCTCGTAGGCGAATTCCTTGAGAGGCTCGGAGACGAACTCCTCGCGCGGCACCTCGCCCATGGCCTTGAGCACGAGCGCATCGTCGATCCCGCGTGCCTCGAGATGCCGCGCGACCATGAAGGCGCGGTCTTGGGCGTGGCGGTCGGCATGGTGAGTTGGCTTAGGGGCTGCCATGGAAGCCAAACTACCACGTCGATATGACCATTTCGCCTTGATCTGGATCAGCCCACGTCCCTTTGCTAGGCGGCTCGGGCGAGTTTCAGCGCCTCGCCGCGGCAAAGCGCGAGGTCATGTTAATGCGCTCAAGTAGGCCAGAGGCCGGTAGCGCAACAAAGAACCGCCCCCGAAGGGGATGGCACGCCGAAAAGCGCAAACCTGTGGTGTCCGCGATCTGAGACCGCGGCGGGCGCCTCTCGGCGCGCCACGCCCGCGCTCAAGTAGCGAAGCGATAGCGCATCAAAAAATGCGAATACACTCCGCCGAGCGAAGGCGCTCATTTGCGGCGTCTCCTCGAACGGTTCGGCACCGGGCCTCGCTTTCTCCACCGGGTCCGGATCGAATTCCGGCCCGGCTTCGTCAGCCAGCTCCTGGCAGGGACTCCTAGTGGTCCCGGGAGGAGCTCCGATACCGCCCGGGTGCCTGACTTGCGTGGCCAAGCCCGCGGGCGCCGCGCCTCGTCCTGCTCTCGATGACGCCTCATGATCGCGCCCTTCAATTGGACGAGGTGATGGCAGTGTAAGCGAGGTTTGCGAGGCGGGGATAAGCCTCACCACAATACCGAATCTGGTCATGGCCGGGGTAGGCCCGGCCATCCACGATTTACTGATTGATCGTCTCGTAGAGATCTTTCCAGTCGGGATTCGCGGCGTAGATTAGCCGTACCTTCCAGGCTCGCGGCCAGTGCTTCAAGTTCTTCTCGCGCTGGATCGCACCTGCAATTGTATCGTGGTGCTCGCACCAGACGAGACGGGTAAGTCCATAGCGTCGCGTGAAGACGCCTCCTAGACCTTCGCGATGCTGCCAGACTCGGCGAGCGAGATCGCGCGCAACACCGGTGTAGAGAACTCCGTTCTGCTTATCCGTAAGGATGTAGACCCAACCGCCCTGCATGCGGCGAGTTTGCCAAATCGTGGATGGCCGGGCCAAGCCCGGCCATGACAGTCTCAGGCGGAATCCATGACGGACTCATTTCAGCGCCCAGGTGACTTGCACCTCGATGTCGACGCTCTCGGTGCCGGGCTCGATCGGCACGGGCTTTGCCGCTGTCGCCTCCATCATCGGCGCGCCCATGGTGCGCGGCACGTAGCCGCCCTGCTCGGTGATGGTCATCACCGGGCCGAGCTCGGCGCCTGCCGCCTCGACGTAAAGCCTTGCCTTGGCGATGGCATCCTCCATGGCGAGCTTCCGCGCCGCGTTCTGCTTCTCTTCGGGCTGGTCGATGTCGAAGGAGATGCCGCCGATCGAGTTGGCGCCGGCCGTCACCAGCTGATCGAGGATGGTGCCGAGCTTGTCGAGGTCGTGCGTGGTCACGAACACCGAGTTGATGACGCTGTAGCCGATGATCCGCGGTGGCTTGCCGTCGTCTGACGTGTCGTAGCGCGGGCCGACGGTGAAGGTCGTGGTCTGGATGTCCTCAGGCTTGATGCCGGCAGCCTTTAGCGTCTCGACCACTTTCGTCATGGCGGCCGTGTTCTTGGCGAGCGCCTCCTTGGCGGTCGGCGCCTGGCTCTCGACGCCGGCGCTCACGCTCACTTTGTCGGGCGCGGCCTTGACGCTGCCTTTGCCCTGGATGGTGATGGTGCGCTTCGGCGCCTCGTCGTGCTCGTCGGCGAGCGCTTGGCCTGCGGCGGGCGCCGCCGCGGCGAGAAGGGCGAACGCGCCGAAGAGAATTTTGCGGACGCTTGGCGTCATGAAGCCTGATGTCATGGGGATCCTCGTGAGTGTTGGCCTAACGATGAGCCAGCTCGAAGCTCCCCTTGGGCCGCACCCCCGCTTCGCTCTGTTCGCGCGAGAGAGGAATCCTGCTATGAGGCGGAAATTGGGAGATGCCGATCCCGCCTTGATGGCGAAGGCGAATTTCCCAATGTACCCCTGTCATGGCCGGGCTTGTCCCGGCCATCCACGTCTTTGATATTCTGAATGGCGAATCGTGGATGACCGTGCCGAGCACGGGCATGACGAAGAGTGGGGCCCGTAGCTCAATTGGTTAGAGCCGGCGGCTCATAACCGTCTGGTTGGAGGTTCGAGCCCTCCCGGGCCCACCAATTAAAACAAGTACTTAG
>JBLMXO010000299.1:0-5684 GCA_050257815.1 Actinomycetota bacterium | reverse complement strand
TGCATGGCAATCGCACGTATTTGCTGATGAACGAAGATGGCCAGATCGAGGAGGCGCATTCGATCTCAGCGGGTCTTGACTATCCGGGTATCGGGCCTGAGCACGCTTGGCTCAATGACGTCGGCCGCGTCAATTTCCTGTCGGCCACTGACGATGAGGCCGTGGCAGCGTTCCAGCTGTGCAGCAAGCTCGAGGGCATCATCCCGGCGCTCGAACCTGCGCACGCGATCGCGCGGCTGCTCGACATCGCTCCGACCAAAGCGAAGAACCACCTGATGGTGGTGAACGTCTCAGGTCGCGGCGACAAGGATCTGGATTCCGTTGCGAGTTATCTTGCCGCCAAAGCACGAGGCTCGAACTGAGTGGCGACGCGGATCGACAAGAAATTTGCCGAGCTGAAGTGCGAGGGGCGCGCAGGCCTCGTCGCCTTCATCACCGCGGGCGACCCCGACTACGACACGTCTCTCTTAATCCTAAAAGGGCTGCCGGGAGCGGGCGCGGACATCATCGAGCTCGGCATGCCGTTCTCCGATCCCATGGCCGACGGCCCGGCGATCCAGGCCTCGTCACAACGCGCGCTCAAGGCCGGGCAGACCATGAAGAAGACGCTCGCCATGGTGAGCGCCTTCCGCGAGGCCGACGACACCATCCCCATAGTGCTAATGGGTTACTACAACCCCATATATATCTACCCGGTGGACCGCTTTGTCGCCGATGCCGCCAAGGCTGGAGTTGATGGTCTGATCGTGGTCGACATGCCGCCAGAGGAGGATGCCGAACTTCGCCCGCAAGCAAGCGAAGCGGGGCTCAATTTCATCCGCTTGGCCACGCCCACGACCGATGCCAAACGCCTGCCGGCTGTGCTCGCCCACACCTCGGGCTTTGTCTATTACGTCTCGATTGCCGGCATCACCGGTACCAAGGCGCCGGACTTGAGCGATGTCAAAGGCCATGTCGGCCGCATCAAAGGGCAGACGAGCCTGCCCGTCGCGGTCGGCTTCGGCGTGAAGACCGAACAACAGGTGAACGCGATCGCCGGCATTGCCGACGGTGTCGTGGTGGGCTCGGCGCTGGTCAATGCGATCGCGCAGAGCCTCGACGGCGACGGACGCGCAACAAGCGCGACCAAGCCCCAAGTGCTTGGCCTCGTTTCGCGGCTTGCCGCGGCGCTACATCATCCGGCTGAAGCTGCCGCGCTTTAGACGTTATACGATGCGAGTATTGGTTGTTTTTTAGAGTTTGGTAGACCCGTGAACTGGATCAATAGCGTCGTCAGGCCCAAAATCCGTAATTTCCTTCGCAAGAAGGAGATGCCGGAGAATCTTTGGGTCAAATGCCCCGAGACCGGGCAGATGATCTACTACAAGGACCTGGAGGCGAACCAATTCGTTGTTCCGGGCTCCAACTACCATATGCGCATGTCGGCCTCGGCCAGACTCAAGTCCGTGTTCGACAACGGTGAGTATGAGAACTTGCCGCTGCCTGAGGTACCAAGCGACCCGCTCAAGTTCCGCGACGAGCGCCGCTACACCGATCGCCTCAAGGATGCGCGCGGCAAGACGGGCATGGCCGACGCGGTGCTCGCGGGTGCCGGCCACCTCGAAGGCCAGAGGATCGTCGCCGCCGTGCAGGATTTCGACTTTCTCGGCGGCTCGCTGGGCACGGCAGCGGGCGAAGGCGTGATCGCCGCCATGCGCGCCGCGGTCAAGCGCGAGACGCCGTTCATCCTGTTCGCGGCCTCTGGCGGCGCGCGCATGCAGGAGGGCATTCTCTCGCTGATGCAGCTGCCACGTACGACGGTTGGCGTGCAGGAGCTCCGCGAATCCAAGCTTCCTTATATCGTGGTGCTGACCCATCCCACGACCGGAGGAGTGACCGCCTCCTATGCCATGCTGGGTGACATTCATATCGCTGAGCCCGGCGCGCTTATTGGCTTTGCTGGTCCGCGCGTCATCGAGCAGACCATCCGCGAACAACTTCCCAATGGCTTCCAGCGTGCCGAATATCTCCACGCCCATGGCATGGTCGATATGGTGGTGCATCGCCATGCGCTCCGCGGGACGCTAGCCCGCATCTGCAACCTGCTCACCCGCCGCAAGCCCGGAAAAGATATCGCCGTTGCCGAAGAGATTGACGGCAAACTGACGGCGAAAGCCCCGCCTTCGGCCATCCATCTCAGCGGTAATGGTCTCGACAAAGCCTTCGACGACGACGAAGAAGAGGCCTTGACGGGGAGCGCCGGCAATGGCGCTAATCCCACTCCGCCGCCTACCAGCTGACCGGCTTCAAGGCCTTGACCAGTCTTCCCCACAGCGACGGGCGCTCACCGCGCCGTCCGAAAACCTCGGCGAGCGAGACGTTGCTCGAGCGCCTGAAGAAGCTGCACCCGCAATCGATCGATCTGTCGCTCGGCCGCATCGAGCGTCTGCTCGCCGCGCTCGGCCATCCCGAGGACAAGCTGCCGCCGGTCGTGCATGTCGCCGGCACCAACGGCAAGGGCTCGTTCCTTGCTTTCTTGCGCGCGATCTCTGAGGCGATGGGCAACGGCGTGCACGTTTACACCTCACCTCATCTCGTCAATTTCCATGAGCGCGTCGTGCTTGCCGGCGCCCATGGCGCGGCGCCGATCGGCGAGGACTATCTCGTCGATTGCCTGGCGCGGGCAGAGGCTGCCAATGGCGGCGAGCTCATCACCCTGTTCGAGATCACGACCGCCGCGGCCTTTCTCGCTTTTTCCGAGGTGCCAGCCGATCTCCTCCTGCTCGAGACGGGTCTCGGCGGACGGCTCGACGCGACCAACGTGGTGAAGAAGCCTCTGCTCACGGCCATCACGCCGATCTCGATCGACCACGTGTCGTTTCTCGGCGATACCATCGCGGCGATTGCCGGCGAGAAGGCAGGCATTCTGAAGCAAGGCGTGCCTTGCGTGGTTGGCCGCCAGGAACGTGAGGCCTTCGACGTCATCGAGCGGAAGGCGGAAGAAGTCGGCGCGCCGCTTCATGTCGCAGGCCGCGACTTCGACGCTTTCGAGCAGCAGGGACGGCTCGTGTTTCAGACCGACTCGCGCCTCCTCGACCTGCCTTTGCCGCGGCTCATGGGACGTCATCAGATCGACAATGCCGGCAATGCCATCGCCGCCGCCAGTATCGTGTTCGGCGAGGCGCTCCATGTCCGCGCGCTCGAGCACGGACTCACCCATGCGCAATGGCCCGCGCGGCTCGAGCGTCTCTCGTCCGGCGCACTCCACGGCTTTGTCGCCGATGGGACCGAGATCTGGCTCGACGGCGGGCACAACGCCGCCGGTGGGCAAGTGATCGCACATGCGCTGGCCGAGCTCGATGAGCGCGTGCCACGCCCTGTCCACCTGGTCTGGGGCATGATGGAGACCAAGGACGCGCAATCTTTCATTGCTCCGTTCAAGGACCTGGTCGGCCGCATCTACACCGTGCCAATTCCCGATGAGCCAAATGCATTCAGCGCCCGCGATCTCGCCGCGATCGCAGGAAGCGAAGGCTTAGACGTTGTCGAGGCGTCAAGTGTTCCCGACGCGCTCACCCGTTCGCGCGAGTCTCTTAGCGAGCCGGCGCGTGTCTTGATTTGCGGCTCCCTCTATCTTGCCGGCCACGTGCTCAAGCTCCACGGCTAGTCGAGCATGGGCAGATTTGCGCAAACAAGCTTTCCGCGCACCGCATCGAGGACGAGAAAGCCGTCGATTGGACTTTGCGGATTGTTGACCGGAGCCTCAACGTGAACGTGGAATTGCCAAACCGGCTTCTTCACATCGCCGCAGGCTTCCGTCTTCCCGTCCTTGCGCAGCTCGGTGCCGACAATTGTCTTCAACACTTCTTCCGTCGTGGTGCCGTAAGGATCACCCATTAGAATTTGAACGTCTTTAGCGCGAGCCTGCTTCTCGTCGAGATAAGCTCGCGCTTCGACCCCGCTGGTCACGAGTGAAAGACAGAGCAAGAGGACAGCCCGACGCATTCGCATTTACTCCGTGGAAGCCGGCTATAGTTCATGTCTGCACGTGAGTAGAATGACAAACGCCGTGCGGAGGGGTTGATACATGTCAATACGAGTGGCGCTGCCCCTGATGTCCTTGCTCGTGATGTCGTCCTTCGCCGCACGGGCGGAGGAGCTGCCGACCGAGGTCGGCGCGTGCAGCGAGACAACGATTACGGATATCGGCTACCGGCTCGGCGATCCCGACAGCGGTAGCGCCATAAGCTATGCCAATGGCGGTGTGCAGGTGTCCTACGACACGATTCCCGAGATCAACCACTCAGAGATTGGAGACCCGGTGAAGCTCTGTCTCGTCGGCGTCCCGGAGGACTGCCCGCCTGGCGACGACCGTGGCAAGGTCTACAGCGCGACGAACTTGCGCACCGGCGAGAGCTGGGAAGCTCCTGACTCGCAGCACTCCTGCGGTGGTGCTTAGGACGTGGCGCCGACCGTGCCGTTGATCCAGGCGGTCAGCTGATTCTTGGGGTAGGCGCCCTTGAGCGTGCCAGCCACCTCGCCGTCCTTGAACAGGATCAGCGTCGGGATCGCTCGCACGTTGTAGAACGAGGGCGTACGCGGGTTCTCGTCGATATTCAGCTTGGTGATGCGCACCTTGCCGTTGAGCTCTTTGGCGATCTCTTCGAGAGCGGGCGCGATTTGCCGGCACGGACCGCACCATTCGGCCCAGAAATCCACGACCACTGGCGTCGAGGACTTGAGCACCTCGGTCTCGAAATTGTCGTCTGACACTTTTTCAGTCGCCATTTTTGTCTCCTAATGCCGGCACCGCCCCCATGGGATCGGAGGCGGCTTTCCGGCCCCGAACCTAGGTATGCACCAAGATGCCGTCAAGGCTTGGGGTTGAGCGCGAGGATGCGCATCTCCGCGCGATCAAGCGAAGTTGATGGGATCTCCATCAGATTAGGCCCGTCGGTCCACAACAGCGCCGCGCGCAAGGCCTTGCCCGGGAACAGCTTCTTGAGCGCGATCCGGTAGGCGGCAAGTTGGTCGACATAGGCCTGAGCCACCTCCTCTGGGGTCTTCGGCGGTGGCCGATTCGTCTTGTAATCGAGGACGAGCAGCTCGTTTTCGAGGATGGCGAGCCGATCGATCTGGCCTTCGAGCTCGTAGCCCTCCTCGCCGTCCCCGATTTTGGCCACGACCGGAACCTCGGCAAGGCTGCCCGGCTGGAACAGAGGGGCAAAGCGCGCGTCGTGGATGATGGCAAGCGTCTCTGCCAGGATCTCGTCTCTCAAGCTTTGGGCGAGACCTTCGCCACGCGCCGAGACGAAGCTCCGCGCCGCCCGCTCCTGGTCGTCCGCGGCGAGCTCCGGTAGATGCTGGAGAAGCGCGTGGACGAGGCGCCCCCGCGCGAAGCGGTGATTCGTGGCGAGCGACCGCGGCCCGAGCGGTGGCTGAAAGGCGAATGGCGCCTCCGTGCCTTCGACTGGGGAAAGGGCAAGCCGTGACGGCGTGAGCTTCCGCCGCGCCCGCTCGGGTTTCGCTGGCGTCGTCGCCCAAGCGGGAATGGGCATGGCTGCAGACTCCGTACGTGCGGTCTCGCCATTCTTCACCGGCTCAGCCTGCGCGCATTCCATCCGCCGCACCGGCCCGCCGTCCGGCGATTCCACCTCGGTGAGTAGACCGCCGAGCCCGTCTTTGACCAGCTCGTACCAGGATTC
>JBLMXO010000298.1:0-5474 GCA_050257815.1 Actinomycetota bacterium | reverse complement strand
TCGAAGCAATCGCAACCGAGCTCGAGCCCGCCATAGGGGGGGACGTCGCCGACTATGTCGTGCTGATGAAGCCGCGCGTGATGTTCCTCGTGGTGTTCACCGCGGTGGTCGGACTGGTCGCCGCGCCGGTCTCCATGCATCCCGTGCTTGCCATCGCTGCACTGATCTGCATTGCCGCCGGCGCCGGCGCGGCTGGCGCGCTCAACATGTGGTACGACGCCGATATCGATGCTGCCATGGCGCGCACCGCCGCGCGGCCCATTCCGCGCGGAATGGTTACGCCGTCGGAGGCGCGCTCCTTTGGCGCCGTGCTTGCCCTGGGCTCGGTGGTTTGTCTTGGGCTGATGGCGAATTGGCTCGCGGCAGCGCTGCTCGCCTTCACCATCTTCTTCTATGTTTTCGTTTACACGATGTGGCTCAAGCGGTCGACGCCGCAAAACATCGTCATCGGCGGGGCCGCTGGCGCCTTGCCGCCGATGATCGGCTGGGCGGCCGCCACCGGAAACATTAGCTTCGCCTCGTTCGTTCTCTTCCTCATCATCTTTGTCTGGACGCCGCCCCATTTCTGGGCTCTCGCGCTCTTGAGGAGCCGCGACTATGAGCGGGCCGGCGTGCCGATGCTCCCCGTAGTGAGTGGCGAGGATGCCACGCGGTTGCAGATTCTTATCTACAGCCTCATCCTCGCGCCGCTCGGCATGGTCCCTGCGGTCATCGGCCTTGGCGGTATGCTCTACGCGATCGCAGCCTCCATCCTCGGCGCTCTGTTCGTCGTGCTCGCTTACGCCTGCTATCGCGAGCGGGAAGGGGAGAGGGCCGCGCGCGCTGCTAAGGATCTGTTCGCCTATTCAGTGCTCTATCTCTTCCTGCTGTTCGCCGTGCTGCTCATCGAGCATGCTTTTGGCGTCGGCTGGGCGCTCCCCTCGCTCTGGACGTCGTGATGCAAGATGCGGAAAAGGAACGCAAACGCCGCCAACGCATGCGATCCCTTGCCATCGCTTGGGTGCTGTTTGGCCTCGTCGTGCTGTTCTTCATTGTCACCATCGTCAGGCTCGGCGGCAATGTCGCCCTGCGACCGATCTGAATGGTGCTAAGCCATGAGCAGACAGGACCACAACACTAACAAGCGGCAAGGGCATCGCGGACTGACCGGGATTCTGCTCGCAGGCCTCGTTGCGGGGATGCTCGGTCTCTCCTTCGCCGCCGTGCCGCTCTATCGCATGTTCTGCCAGGCGACGAGCTATACCGGCGAGCCGCGCCGGGCTGCCAAGGCACCTGACCAAGTGCTCGACCGCGTCATTCGCGTCCGCTTCGATGCCAATGTCGACAGTTCTCTGCCTTGGAGCTTCACACCGGACCAGAAATATATCGACGTGAAGATCGGCGAAACGGCGCTCGCCTTCTTCAAGGCAACCAACAATACCGCGGCGCCCATCACCGGCCGGGCCGTCTTCAACGTGTCGCCCGAGGTGTCGGGACGCTACTTCAGTAAGATCGAATGCTTCTGCTTCAAGGAGCAGACGCTCGCCGCGCATGCGAGCGTCGAGATGCCGGTGACGTTCTTCGTCGATCCCAAGATCGTCGACGACGAAGATACCAATACTGTCACCGAGATCACTCTGTCTTACACTTTCTACCGCGCTGATAACGGATCTGGTGTGGCCGCCACATCGCCGGGATCGAGCTCGGGTTCGTAATTTGAGGTTTCGCTTTTGAGGCGGACGACGCCTCGTTAGTTTGGGAGGACTGGGAGAGAACAATGGCCGACGCGCACGCTCACGCCAATCAGCACGATTACCATCTCGTCAATCCGAGCCCCTGGCCCGCCGTCGGCGCTGCCGGGGCGTTCACGCTCGCGATCGGCGCCCTGATGTTTTTTATGTCCAAGAAGGCCGGTACGCCGCACCTCTGGTACGTCATTCCCGGTCTCGTCCTCGTCATCTTCACCATGTTCGGCTGGTGGCGCGACGTCATCAAGGAAGCTCATGAGGGTTACGAGACCCCCGTGGTGCAACTTCATCTGCGCTACGGCATGATCCTGTTCATCGCCTCCGAGGTGATGTTCTTTGTCGCTTGGTTCTGGGCCTATTTCGACGCCGCGCTCTATCCCGATAGCGCAGTTACCTATGTCAGAACCCAGGTTCTCGGCGGACAGTGGCCGCCAGTTCCGAGCGCTGACACCGACATCGCGGGTCTCGGCTGGTTCGCCCATACCTTCAATCCCTGGGGGTTGCCGCTCGTCAACACGCTGATCCTGCTTACCTCCGGCACAACCGTCACTTGGGCGCATCATTCGCTGCTCGAGGGCAACCGGCGGGGGCTCATCATGGGATTGGCCTGCACGATCATCCTCGGCGTTCTGTTCACCACCTGCCAGGCGTACGAATATGCCCACGCGGGCTTCGCCTTCGCTCACCACATCTATGGCTCGACCTTCTTCATGGCCACCGGCTTCCACGGCTTCCATGTCATCGTCGGCACCATCTTCCTGACGGTGATGCTGATCAGGGCGATGCAGGGCGATTTCACGCCGAAGCAGCATTTCGGCTTCGAGGCTGCCGCTTGGTATTGGCACTTCGTCGACGTGGTATGGTTGTTCCTGTTCACATGCATCTATGTGTGGGGCGCAGGTAGCAACTATCCGGCCGGCTAGCAGCGCTGCTCGGTACAGTCTTTGGGGGCGGCCTGGCGGGCCGCCCCTATTCGTTTGAGGATATCGCGATGGAAAAAGTCAAAACCGCACCTGAGCCTCAGTCTTCCGGTGCGACGCTGTGGGCAGGCATCACCGGCCATTGTCCTTCATGCGGCCGCGGCAAGCTGTTCGACGGCTACCTCAAGCTTGCGCCGCGCTGTAATGTCTGCGGGCTCGACTACAACTTCGCCGATTCCGGCGACGGGCCTGCGGTGTTTGTCATTCTCGTCACCGGCTTCATCGTGTGCGGCGCGGCGTTGATCGTCGAGGTGCTTTATGCGCCGCCTTATTGGCTCCACGCGCTTCTTTGGGGCTCGCTTTCGATCATCTTGCCACTCGTCCTGCTCCGGTCCTTCAAGGGCACCCTTATCGCGCTGCAATTCAGGCACAAGGCGGAAGAGGGCAAGCTGGCCCCGAAGTAGGCCTGCCAATGACGCGCAAGGGCCTTGCCTGGTTCACTGTCTTTACGCTCGCCGCTCTCGCCCTCCTGATCGGCCTTGGGCTATGGCAGCTCAGGCGGCTCGAGTGGAAGGAAGGGCTGCTCGCCGAGATCGAGGCGCGTGCCAAGGGCGCGCCCATCACGCTCAGACAGGCCGTCGACCTTGCGCGCGCGGGCAAAGACCCGAGCTATTACCGGGTGCAGGTCAAAGGCGGCTTCGAGAACGACAAGGAACGGTATCTCTACGCCTTGTCGAATGACGGCAAGCTCGGTTGGCACGTCATCACGCCCTTCGACACCGTCGACGGCGACCTGGTTCTAATCGACAGAGGCTTCGTCCCTGACGACCTACGCAATCCCTCGACCCGTGCCGCCGGCGAATTGCAGGGTGAGGTCGATGTCACGGGTCTTGTCCGCCTCCCGGAAACCCCGGGACCCTTCACGCCTGACAATGAACCGAATGCCAATCAGTGGTTTTGGCGCGACCTCAACGGAATGACCTTTTCGATGTTTCCCACCGCAACCACGGAACCTGCACCGTTCTTCCTTGAAGCTGAGAAGAGCGACGTGCCTGGGGGTTGGCCGCAAGGGGGTCAGACCCGCCTCGAGCTTCCCAATAACCATCTGCAATACGCCATCACGTGGTTCCTGCTCGCGGCCGCTGTCCTGATCATCTATGTCGTCTTTGTCTGGGGCGCTTACCCCCGCAAGAAAGACTGAAGGTTGTCGCTCCGGGCCTTGTTGCGAGGGAGCTTCGGCAAGGCTAGGGTCAGCCCGCAACCGCCTATTTCTTGAGCTTGAGGTCTAAGGTGAGGTTCATCTCTACGCGCGGCGAGGCGCCGCCGCTCTCCTTCGAGGGCGCGCTCCTTGCTGCGATGGCGCGCGATGGCGGTCTTCTGGTGGCGGAGGCCTGGCCGCGGCTCCCGCCTGCCGAGATCTCAGCTCTCGCCGGCCTCGACTATGCCGACGCGGCTTACCGGGTCATGCGTCCATATCTCGAAGACGATCCCTGTCTTCCCGATCTTGAGGCCGTGCTGGAAGACGCTTATGGCAGCTTCCATCATCCAGCCGTGGTTCCGCTCCGCCAGATCGGGCCGAACTCCTTCCTGCTCGAGCTGTTTCACGGGCCGACGCTCGCCTTCAAGGACATCGCCATGCAGGTGGTGGCAAGGCTCATGAACCGCGCGTTGTTGCGCAAGGGCGCGCATGCCACGGTGATCGGCGCGACGTCAGGCGATACGGGAGCGGCGGCGATCGAAGCCTTTCGCGGGCTCGATGCTATCGACATTTTCATCCTGCACCCCAAGGGGCGGGTCAGCGATGTGCAGCGTCGCCAGATGACGACGGCGACCGACGCGAACGTGCACAACATCGCGCTCGAAGGAACCTTCGACGACTGCCAGAGCGTCGTGAAGGCGCTGTTCGCTGATGCCAAGCTGCGCGATCCGCTTGGGCTGACCGGTGTCAACTCAATCAACTTCGCCCGCATCCTGGCGCAGATCCCCTATTACTTCACTGCGGCCGTGAGCCTCGGCGCGCCCCATCGGGCTGTCGCCTTCGCCGTGCCGACTGGAAACTTCGGTGATATTTTCGCAGGTTACGCGGCGCGAGAAATGGGCTTGCCGGTCGCGCGCCTCGTTATTGCCACGAACCTCAACGACAGTCTTCCCCGGACGCTGGCCTCGGGGGTCTACGAGCCGCGCGGCGTGATTGCCACCTCAAGCCCGAGCATGGACATCCAGCTTGCGAGCAATTTCGAGCGCCTTCTGTTCGAGCTCGCCGCCCGGGATGCTCCCCGCGTGAGGGCGCTGATGGAAGAACTCCGCAAGACGGGGGCCTTTCGCCTGAACGACGCCGAGCTTGCAAGCCTGCGCGGCCTGTTCGCCGCCCATTCCGTGGGAGAGCACGAGACGGAGATGACCATCCGCTGGCTGGCAGAGGAGACCGGTATCATCGCCGACCCGCATACCGCTGTCGGCGTCGCCGCCTCGCGCGAGGAGGGCGGGCTCGGTGCAACCCCCATGGTCGTGCTCGCCACTGCTCACGCCGCTAAGTTCCCCGAGCTTGTCGAGCGCGCCACGGGGCGGATGCCAGAGCAGCCCGAGCGCTTGCGCCTACGCCTTGGTCAGCACGAGCGCTGCGCCGTCCTTCCCAATGATTATGCCGCGGTCGCCGACTTCATCACCCGCAATGCTCGAGCCGGCAGCAGCACGAAGAAGGCGCAATCGCGCCGCGCCGGAGTTGGCGCGTGAGTGTCGAGCGCTCAGAGCTTGAGAACGGCCTCGTCGTAATCAGTCACGCCATGGCCGAGGTCGAGACCACCTCGCTCGGCATCTGGATCGGTGC
>JBLMXO010000297.1:0-18354 GCA_050257815.1 Actinomycetota bacterium | reverse complement strand
ATTAGGATGGTGGAGGCGCCGTGTCCACAGCCGATGTCGGCGACCCGGGCGCCGCGCTTCAGGCGCTCGATCACGCCGTCAAGCGCCGGCAGCCACTCGCTCACGAGATGCGCGCGATAGCGGTGCGGAAGAAGCTCTCGGTGCCGCGCGGGCCATCTGCGCGAACCAATAATCGGCGCGGAGGCGCTCGCCCGCCTCGTGTTGTTGTTCGCTGAGCAGTGGCTGGCCGTTGCGGTCCTTGCGGCTCTTGAGCCAGCCGAGCGGGCTCTCGGCCTCGTTCACGAGCACCGGGCGGCGCGTTCCGTCGATCGCGCGCTCGCCAATTCCTCTCAGCTGATGCTGCGCGCGGAATGCATCGCCTTCTGCCGCGCAGCGCCTGAGCCAAGCGCGGCCGGCATGCGAGAGGCGGAGACGATTGCCGTCTTGCTCGAGCCAATCTTGCGCACGGCACGCTTCGACCAACGCGGCTGCCACCGGCTTGTCCGGCGGGGCAGGGCAGCTCGCTTCGTCCTCGATGAAGACGAAGTCGCGGGCACCCCCCGCGTCTCAGCGCGTCGCCGTGCGCCAGCCGCAGGCGAAGGCCGAGCGCATCTTCGGAACGATGGCGACGGCTGGCGCCAAGTCCTATTTGCGGGCGCGCGACCTGCCCAAGCTCATCGCGCTCTGGCCGCACGAGCTTGCCGACGAGAGCGCGGAAGGAAGCCGGCTCGTGCTCGGCAAGCTCCGGCGCGCGCTCAGGGCTGAGAGACGCCGCGGGACATCAGGTCATTGGAGCTACGACCTCAACCGCCATCTCGCGCTTGTCTCGGCCTATAAAGCGAAGCTAGCGGATGGGGGAGACGGAATCTATGCAGAACTACAAAGGCTTGCGGGAAAAATCTTGCAGCTAGCCGATTCGGCTGATTGTGCAGGGCACGCCGACGCGGCCGAGGGGCCGCGTCTTGGCCTTCATGGAAGGGTGGCTCGGAAGCGGTTAGCGCCTGCGCTGGCCAAGGCCCATGCGCTTGGCGAGGTCGGAGCGCGCCGCCGCATAATTCGGAGCGACCATGGGGTAGTCGTGCGGCAGGCCCCATTTCTCGCGATATTCCTCAGGCGAGAGGTCGTAATGGGTGCGCAAATGCCGCTTCAGCGATTTGAACTTCTTACCGTCCTCGAGGCAGATGATGTATTCGGGCGTAACCGACTTCTTGACTGCGATGGCAGGTTTCAGTTCCTCTCTGGCGGGCACGCCCGAAGCGCTCGAAGCCTTGCTCAGTGCATCGAAAACATTGTGGATGACACCAGGAAGGTCTGTCGCAACGACCGTGTTGTTGCTCACATAGGCCGAGACGATCTCGGCGGTAAGTTCTACGAGTTCGTTCTTCTCCAGATTCGCTTCCATGAAGTGGCTCCTTGATCCTGCTTAATCCCCGGTCCTAGTAAGCGTGCACGCAAACCACTGCTGCTTACGCATCTCTCGGGCCCACCATACTCTTGAGTCACCAGATTACGCCGTTTTTGTGACGTGAGCTTACAATGTTTCTCAACTAGAGAATGTGCTGGGGACCAAAGGGTTTAACTGATTTGCTCTCTATAGCATCTTCTCTCATGGCCGCAATGCATTTGATCTAAGGAAAACTGTGCGGCAATCAAAGATGATAAACGAAGGTGGGGTTTTTGTTTACCCGAACACCTTCGCGCCGCTGCTTAGCTTTAGCCACGCCTGCTTCGGCCATCGCTGATCTTCTGTTGTTTGCAACCCTCGCTTGCGCTCTCGCAATTATTGCGAGAATCAAGCCTCCGTGAGCAGTCGAGGGCGCCTCTTCGGAAGGTGGGCTCCCGTGCCTATATTGTCGGCAAATCAATGCGACAAGACCCGAGGTTGTTCCCAATCATGAGCAAGGCCGAGAAAATCGAGAAAAGTGGCAAGGATAGGATGGCGATAACTGACGACGAGTGGCGCAAGAAGCTTTCGCCAGAGCAGTACCATGTGACACGCGAGCAGGGCACGGAGCGTGCCTTCAGCCATCCCTATTACAAGAACAAGAGCGACGGCATGTATCACTGCGTTTGCTGCGGCGCTCCTCTATTCAGTTCAGATACGAAGTTTGATTCGGGTACCGGTTGGCCGAGCTTTACTTCCGCCGAGGGTGCGGTGACTACGCACGAGGATTGTTCATACGGCATGCGGCGGATCGGGGTCCGATGCGGCAATTGCGATGCTCATCTCGGCCACGTCTTTCCCGATGGTCCCGGGCCCTCGGGCATGCGCTACTGCATCAATGGCTGCGCCCTCGACTTCGAGGGTCAAGACGAGAGCGGCAAGACCGGGGCATAGTCCTTCCGTCATGATCGCCAGACCGTCCCGGGCGGGCGCGCCAGGGCTCGAAGCCCCTCGCGCCCGCTGCATCCCTTTCGTCACGTCGCATCACGGCGTCAGGCGCGTCGACGACTATGCGTGGCTGCGCGCCTCTAACTGGCAGGCGGTAATGCGCGATCCAGCTCAGCTCGATGCCGCGATCAGGGCGCATCTCGAGGCAGAGAATGCCTACACCGCGGAGGTGATGGCGGACACCGAGGGGCTTCAGGAGCGCCTGTTCGCGGAAATGAAAGGGCGCATCAAAGAGGACGATTCCACGGTCCCAGCGCCCGACGGGCCCTTCGCTTATTACACGCGTTACGTGACCGGTGGCCAGCATCCGCTCTTCTGCCGCAAGCCTCGCGACGGGGACGATGAAGAGGTGCTGGTCGACGGCAATGCGCTCGCCACGCCGCACGCCTATTTCCGCATCGCCGGCGTCGCTCACAGCCCCGACCACAACCTGATCGCTTACGCCGTCGATACCAAGGGCTCGGAGTTCTATGCGGTGAAGGTCATCGAGGCGGCGACAGGCAAGCTCATCGATGCGCGGATCTCTGACAATAACGGTTCGCTCGAATGGGCGAACGACAGCAAGAGCCTGCTCTATATCTGGGTCGATGATGAGCATCGTCCGCGCAAGCTGCTCGGCCATGCAATCGGTGCCGAGAGCTCAGATGTGCTGATCCACGAGCAGGCGGATCCCGGTTTTTTTCTCGGTATCGGCGCGACTCAGGACCGGCGCTACCTCCTGCTCAGCGTGCATGACCACGAGACGGCGGAGATCAGCCTGATCGATGCGGCGAATCCGTCAGCGCCGCCACAATTGGTGGCGCCGCGCCGGCCCGAGCATGACTACTCAGTCGATCATCACGAGGGGCGTCTCATCATCCTGACCAATTCCGGAGGGGCCGAGGATTACCGAATCGTCGAGGCGCCGGCGGATAACCCGGGCCCCGAGAATTGGCGCGAGATCGAGCCGCACCGGCCTGGGCGGCTCATCCTCGATGTCGTCGCCTACAAAGATTTTCTCGTGCGGCTCGAGCGCGAGGACGGACTGCCGCGCATCGTCGTGCGGCGCTTCGCCGACGGGGAGGAGCACGAGATCGCGTTTGCCGAAGAGGCTTATTCGCTCGGCCTCTCGGCGGGCTATGAATACGCCACTCCCAATTTGCGCTTCACCTATTCGTCGATGACGACGCCGGCGCAGGTGTTCGATTACGACATGGCCGCGCGTACTCGCGTGCTGCGCAAGACGCAGGAAGTGCCGAGCGGACACGATCCTTCGCTCTATGTCACGCGCCGCGTCATGGCGCCGGCCAAGGACGGCGAGACGGTGCCGGTCTCTCTCCTCTACCGCAAGGAAACCAAGCTCGATGGTTCGGCGCCGCTTCTGCTCTACGGTTATGGCGCCTATGGGATGACCATTCCAGCGGGCTTCTCGACCAACGCTCTCAGCCTGGTCGATCGCGGCTTCGTTTATGCCATTGCCCACGTTAGGGGGGGCAAGGACAAGGGCTATCGCTGGTACAAGGGCGGCAAGCGCGAGAAGAAGGTCAACAGTTTCACCGATTTCATCGCCGCAGGTGAATATTTGGCTGACCAGCGCTTCACCGCCCGGGGCGGTATCGTCGCGCATGGCGGAAGCGCGGGCGGCATGCTGATGGGGGCAGTCGCCAACATGGCGCCGGATTTATTCCTCGGCATCATCGCCGAGGTGCCTTTCGTCGATGTGCTGACTACCATGCTCGATGCGAGCCTGCCGCTCACGCCGCCGGAATGGCCCGAATGGGGCAATCCGATCGAGAGCGAGGCCGATTACCGCACCATCGCCGCCTATTCGCCCTACGACAATGTGCGCGCCGTCGCTCACCCGAACATTCTCGCGCTCGCGGGGCTCACCGACCCGCGGGTGACCTATTGGGAGCCCGCGAAATGGATGGCGAAGCTGCGCGAGCTTGATGCCGGCAATTCCCTTCTTCTGTTCCGCACCAATATGGAGGCGGGACATGCCGGTGCGTCAGGGCGCTTCGAGCGGTTGAAGGAGGTGGCGCTCGCTTACGCCTTTGCGCTCAAGATCACTGGCTGGCAAGGCTAGGCAACAGGCACGAATCCGATCAGTCTGCAGGGGCTATGCTGCTCACCCGCGACAAATCCCAGCTCCTTATCGTCGATGTGCAGGACAAGCTGCTCGAAGCGATCTCCAGCAAGGATCGTGTCGTCGACCGCTGCATCAGGCTGGTGCGCGCGGCGAGGGCCCTCGATGTTCCGATAACGGTGTCGGAGCAATATCCGCAAGGACTTGGACCGACGGTCGATTCCATTCGCGATGCTCTCGCCAATGCGGCCTACGTCGCCGATAAGGTCGAATTTTCGTGTCTCAGAAGCAATTTGCTGCGCGACCGCCTGCACGGTCTTCGCCGTGAGGGCAAGTCTCAAGTGGTGGTTGCCGGCATCGAGGCACATGTGTGCGTGCTGCAGACGGCGATCGATCTCGAGGCGCAGGGTTTCGAGGCCTTTGTGGTCGCCGATGCCGTGGGATCACGCGCGAAGGACAGCCGCAAGCTTGCGCTCACCAGGCTGCTCAAGGCCGGGGCCGATGTCGTGGACAGCGAAATGGTCTTGTTTGAATGGCTGGAGCGCGCAGGAACGCCGGCTTTCAAGGAACTTCAAGCGCTCATCAAGTAGCGCCCGCCTCCGCCACCGTTGCGCCGAGATGCGCTCGCAGAGGCGTCTTCCCACCTCAAGCCAGCCGACGAGCACTGACATTGTGTCGATCTCCCGTTGTTGGCGTGGCGTCGGGCGGACGCCTGCCGCGCGAAAGCGCCGGAAACGTGGGCTATAGAAGCCTCAATCGGCCCTCGCGCGGAAATGCTGATCGCTGATGGACACGATAGCCGGTCGCTATTGGACCCTCGGAGCGGGAGCAGGTCATAACGAAAGCTCAAGAAGCGCGCTCGGACGCGAATCCATGGGCCGGCGGGAGGAGGGCCGATGAATGAAACATCCGGCCTTCGCCACCCTCGATGAGGCTTTTCGCTACTGTCGCGACATGGACGCATCCTTGCACGAGAGGCTCGAGGCCTTCAGCGAAGCCACGCGTTACCTGATCCCGGGGTATCAGGAGGCGGTGGACCGGATGGTGCAGCGCTTCAAGTCATTCGACGCAGGTTTAACCGCGCCGAAACCGGGCGAGACGATGCCGCCTTTCGCCATGCCAGACGAGCAGGGCCGGCTCGTAACGCTCACCGCTCTGCTCGCCGATGGACCGCTCGCCATGACCTTTCACCGCGGACATTGGTGCCCCTATTGCCGCATCAACACGCGGGCTCTCGCCGAAGCTCAGGAGCGGATCGCCGCCGATGGCGCGCAGCTTGCCGCCATCATGCCCGATCGGGAGCGCTTTGCCGCTGCGTTCAAGGCAGAAGGGGAGGTGGATTATCCGATCCTCACCGACATCGACAACGGCTATGCGCTGTCGCTCAATCTCGCGGTCTGGGTTGGCGATGAGATGCAGCGAATCCTGGAATCCGGTGGCCGCGACGTGTCGGCCTACCAGGGTAACCAAACCTGGGTGATGCCGATCCCCGCGACCTTCGTCATCAACCGCGACGGCGTCGTCACTGCCCGCTTCGTCGACCCCGACTATCGCAACCGCATGACCATCGAGGAATTGCTTGCTGCCCTGAAAGCCGCAATTTCGGCCGATGATCAGAGCTAAAGTCGCGTTCGCCGCGAAAGCAAGCTGTTCAGGGGAACCTATGGGTGGTATGACAAATTTATCGAATATGATTGAAAAATCTCAATTTCCGCCGGCTGCTGGGGGTCTTACCGAGGCTGGCGGGAGAGTTTGGGGATGACGGCAAAACCGCTCTCAGAATTGCTCAACGAGGCCTTCGTCGAGTGCCGCGACATGGACGCGTCGCTTACCGAGCGGCTGCAAGCCTTCGCCGATGCGGTGAGGCGTTTCGGGCCGCATTTCCAGGACGCAGTCGATCAACTGGTGGCGCGGCTCAATGAGTTTGAGGTCGGAGAGAATGCACCGAAGCCAGGCGAGGAGATGCCGCCTTTCGTGCTTCCCAACGAACAAGGCCAGCTTGTCAGTCTCGCAGAGCTTTTAAGCAAGGGACCCGTGGCGGTGACGTTTCACCGGGGGCATTGGTGCCCCTATTGCCGCATCAACACGCGCGCGCTTGCCCAGGCGCATGACCAGATAGCCGCTGAAGGCGGGCAGATCGCTGCCATCATGCCAGACCGCGAGCACTTTACTGCCGAGCTCAAGGCCGAATCCTATGCGCCGTTCCCGATCCTTACCGATTTCGATAACGGCTACGCGCTCTCTCTCAATCTCGCCTTCTGGGTCGGGACGGAGATGCAGGAGATGATGTGCCGCGCCGGATGGGACGTGTCGCGTTCACAAGGAAGCCAGACCTGGCTCTTGCCGGTACCAGCGACCTTCGTCGTCAATCCGAGGGGCATGGTGACGGCGCGGTTCGTCGATCCCGACTACCGCAAGCGCATGGCGATCGAAGATCTCGTCGCCGCTCTCAGGAACTCGCATTAGCAAACAATTGCCCAGCGTCAGCTCGGTGCGCCGTAGCGCGACCAATCATAGGCGCGAAGCATCTTCATCATTGCTGCTGCCACTGTCGTGCGCTGCCGTCCGGCCACGCCGTAAAGATAGATGGTTCGCCTGACATCCATATCGGTCACGCCGATGCGCATCAGGCTTGGAGGGCTCTGCGTGCTGCGCGGAACGAGTGCTACGCCCAGTCCCGCTTCGAGCAGAGAAATCAAATCGACATCGGTGCTGACCTCGTGGAACCGTGTCACGTCGAAGTCGCGCGCACGCAAGAGATCAAGTAGCGTGGGTGTCGTTTCGCAATAGGTGCGCACCATCAGGCGCTCAGGACGCAGATCATCGAGCCCAATGCTCGCCTGGTTGGCGAAGGCGTGCATGGAGTTTACGAAGAGTTGAAGGTCCTCGGTGAAGAGTGCCCAGCTGTCGAGCCGCTCCCATTCATCATCAATTCTGGCGGCGATGGCGAGCTCGACCTCGCCCTTTTTGAGGTACTCCAGCACCTGGCCGCCAGTTCCCCGCACGAGCTTTAGTTCGAGGCCCTCGAACAGCTTGCTGAGCTCGACCACGTGGTGGGTCACGAGGGAGGGGTCGATGGCGCTTGAGACGGCGAGCCTGAGCGCACCGACCTCGCCCTTTTTGATCGCCGAGGCGAGCGAGCGGGCGCTGATGGCGCTGTCATAGCATTGCTTGAGCAAAGGTAGCATGCGCTGGCCGAGCTCGGTCAGCTGGGCTTGGGGCCGCTCGCGGCGGAACAGGTCACCACCAAGTTCGCCCTCGAGCTGGCGGATAGCGCGGGTGAGCGAGGGCTGCGCGACGTGACATTCCTCCGCCGCGCGCGTGAAATTGAGTGCCCGCGCGACGGCAAGGAAGTAGCGGACCTGATGCATTTCCATGGGAGATGCGCTCCGCTACCTAATCTATTGCTGAACCGGGTGAAATGGCGAGAGCGGTCCGCGGCCCCGGACTTTCAGCCACTCTGGCGCGCGACCGACCCAATGGCTCACGTTGCGGATGGTCATTTGGCCTGAAAGTGCTTGGTTTGCGCCATCTGTTTGTCGAGTTGTACGATTGATAGCACTTCGTCGTCGAGATCATTTGACGATCCATTAGCCATTTTTCTCCTGCGGCGGGGGTCTCAGACCAGCCGAAAACCGGCCTTTGCCGGCGCCCTCCGCCACTTCAACCGGCCATAGCACCCCCCTATCGACTCCTTAGCCAAAGGGCATTTCCCGCACGCCATCTGGCGCGGCCATGATCATGCTCGAATAAAGCGTGTCGCAACACGCAGAGGAACCGGCAACCAAAAGGAGAGGTGTCCGGCCATGACGATCGCCATGATGGAGCGAGCCATTTCTGCTGCAAGGCCACTCAAGGACAAGGTCTCAGTGGTCACCGGCTCTACCAGCGGAATTGGTCTTGGGATTGCGAGGGCCCTCGCAGCGGCCGGGTCGGCCGTCGTGCTCAACGGTTTTGGCGCGCCGGAGGAGATCCAGGCGACCCAAGCGACGATCCGGGCCGACTTTAACGTTCCGGTTGCCTTTTCCCCCGCCGACATGACCAAGCCCGATGAGATCGCCGATATGATCCAAAAGGCGGTCGATATGTTCGGAAGTCTCGACATCCTCGTCAACAACGCGGGAATTCAGTACGTCGCGCCGCTGCAGGAATTTCCCGTGGCTAAATGGGACGCGATCATCGCCATAAATCTCAGCTCGGCGTTTCATACTACGCGGCTCGCGCTTCCCTCCATGATTGCCAAGAAGTGGGGCCGCATTATCAACATCGCCTCCGCGCATGGGCTCGTCGGATCGCCCTTCAAGTCGGCTTATGTGGCGGCCAAGCACGGCATGCTCGGCCTCACCAAGGTCACTGCGCTTGAGACTGCCGAGATGGGCATCACCTGCAATGCAATCTGCCCCGGCTACGTGTACACGCCGCTGGTCGAAGCCCAGATCGAAGGGCAGGCGAGGTCCCACGGCATCCCGCGCGAGCAAGTGATTCGCGACGTGCTGCTTGCACAGCAGCCGAACAAGCGCTTCGCCACCACCGAGGAACTTGGGAGCATCGCCGTCTTCCTTGCCACCGACGCTGCCGCATCCATCACCGGCGCCGCATTGCCGGTCGATGGAGGCTGGACCGCGCACTGACCGGGAGCATCAGCCATGACGCAGACGCCGAGGCATCTCACCCCGTTGCAAGCGGTCAACGAGATTCGCAACAACAATAACGGGCAAGTCGTGCTCGTGTTGCAAGGCGGCGGTGCGCTCGGCGCCTATCAATGTGGCGTCTATCAGGCGCTGCACGAGGCGGGAGTCGAGCCGGACTGGATCATCGGCACTTCGATCGGCGCCATCAACGCGGCCATCATCGCCGGCAATCGCGTCGAGGATAGACTTCCGACACTCGAGACGTTTTGGCGCCGCGTGGAGAGCAGCGCTTTCTGGGGCGCGTTCCCGGCTTGGACTGGCGTTGCCGATGCGCTGTCAGCTTGGACGACTCTAACGAGCGGCATTCCGGGATTCTTCGAGACCAATATCCGCGCCTTCCTCGGCGCGCAGGTCCCGCTTGGTGCCGACCACGCCGGTTTCTACTCGACCGAGCCGCTGCGGCGCACGCTGGAAGAGCTCGTGGATTTCTCACTCATCAACAAGGGTCATCCGCGGCTCACGGTGGGCGCGGCCCACGTGCGCTCGAGCATGATGCGCTATTTCGATTCGAAGGAGATGCAGATCGGACCGAGCCACATCATGGCTTCGGGCGCGCTCCCACCTGCGTTCCCGGCGGTACGGATCGATGGCGAGCTTTATTGGGATGGGGGCATTCTTTCCAACACGCCGACCGAGCGCATCTTCGACGATACACCGCGCCGCAACTCGCTAATCTTCGCGGTTCATCTGTGGCACCCCACGGGCGATGAGCCGGAGACCATCTGGCAGATCCTCAACCGTCAGAAGGACATCCAATATTCCAGCCGGATCGCAAGCCACATTGTGCGCCAGCGCGAGACTCACAAGCTCAGGCACGTCATCACCAACCTGCTTGAATTTGTGCCCGAGGAGGAAAAGAGCGATCCGCTCTACAAGGAGCTCGCCGGCTATCACTGCGACACGCGCATGCATGTGGTCCGGTTGCTGAGCCCAAAGCTCGATAACGAGAACCACACCAAGGACATCGACTTCACGACCTCAGGCATCGCCAGCCGCTGGGAGGCCGGCCTTGCCGATACGAGGCGCGCGCTTCAACGGCAGCCCTGGATCGGCGAGTGGGGCTTGCTCGATGGCGTGATCTTGCACGAGCCCGAGCCCGGCGCTGAGCCTGCGGCAGAAATCGAGCCCGGGAAGGCCTGCCCCGTAGCTAGCAAGCTCGCGGCTGAATAGGGGGTGGAACCATGAGCGCATGCACGGGCATATCGGCACTCCAAATCTTCCTGATGGCGTTCACTTTCCTGCTCGCCGTGCTCTCGCTCGACGTATTCTGGGTGCGACTCCCGAGACACTCCGAAGACGGCGACATCGCAGGCACGCTGCGCAAGCAGAATTGGCTCAATGTGTTCGTGGCGATCGGTGCGGCAGGTGCGGCGATCCTGCTTCTCGTCTGGGTCAGCTCGTGCAACGGTGGCTTGCTTTAGGCCAGTGAGCCCGCTAGGCGAACGCGAGTGCCACCGCCACGAGGCTTGCGCCAAGCGTCAGGCCTGCGATGAGCCAGGTTTGCCTTGGCAGCACGAATTTCTCATCTGCCGATACGCTCTCGAACAACGGCATGACTCGATCCTTTCGCCGTGCGGGCGGGCAGATCAGGTCGGCACGCCCCCCGTTTGCAAAGGAAAAGCAATAGGCAAAGGCATGGTTCCGTGGCGGTCGGCTTTTTTCCGTCGCGATGCAGGCGGGCAACACAGCGAGGCTGGGGTGGCAACGAGCCATGCGAAATGCCGTGGCCGGACGACTCTTGAGGCGATCGCTCAAGACCCGATCCGGCCATGACGTTTCGATTGCTGGCGCCTCGCGTGACTTCGCGCGAGACCGTTTAGGATTTCACCTATTTCAGCGGCGTCGTGGGTGGCAATTCGGTCACGTAGGCCTGCTGATTGTGGTGAAAGAAGCAGCCGCCCAACGCCACGGATGCGACGGCGATGACGGCGAGTACCATGATGGTGCGCATAACTGGATCCCTCTACTGACTACTGAACTCAACTCGGTACGCGGAACTGGAGCCCATCTCACTCCCATCCGCTTAGAAAATGGTTAATGCGCGGGCCAAATTAGAACTCTGATTGGAGCGGGGTGGCGCATGATGCGAAGAAGCCCGGCGACGGTCGGGCTTCTCACTATTCTTGCTTCTTGCGGCACACGAACCTGGATTGGTCACGTAGATGCGGGGAGCCTTACGAAATCCAGGACTATCGGCGACCCTCGAGCTTTGGCGCTCGCTCGATTGGCCAGATCACCAATGGAGCGGAAAAACCCCTAACTCCGCTCCGTCTGCGAGCTTAGTGAGGGGCCCTTGTGAATCTTTGCGCTAGATCAAGGACGGGAGGCAGCAAGCGGCAAGTTGCAAAACTAGCCTGGGTCAGGAGGCAGTCGCAGGGGACATCGGGGTCCTCAAGAAGATGGCGAGTAGGGCGGCCACCAACAACGAAACCGCAATGCCCGCCACACAAGCCGACCAACCGAACATGTCGAAGATGATGCCGAGCACTGCGCTACCGATCAGTCCGCCGAAAAAATAGCTCGCGAGATAAAGCCCACTGGCCGAGCCTCGGTCGGAGGTCGCGGCGCGCCCTACGAAACCCGTGGCGATGGCCTGAGCGAAGAAGGTGCCCACACCGACGAGGACCATGCCGAGCAACACCGTCGCCAGATTCGGCGCGACAAGCAGTGGCAGCCCAAGCGCCGCCACTAGCAGCGCGGCCCAGAAGGTCGGCCGCGTCCCGAAGCGTTTGACCGCGTGGCCGGCGAGCGGCGTCGTGGCAATCGAGGGAAGGAACACGAAATAGATGAAGCCGAGCGTCATCGAGCCCACGCCGATCGGCGGCTGGACGAGGACGAAGTTCACATAGGTGAAGGTGCCAATGAAGGCGAAGAGGATGCAGAAACCGATGGCGAAACTCGCGCGCAAAGAGGGATTCTGGAGGTGCATAATCCAGGCCTCGAAATGCGAGCGCCCTGTGTCGCCGGTGCATTGCATGCACTGCGTCCTGTCAACGGTGAAATAGACGAGGAGGGCACCGAGCAGATTGAGCGAAGCGAAGAAATAGAAATTGGCGGCGATGCCGAAATGATCGGCGACTGCCGCCGAGATCAGGCGCCCGACGAGATTGCTGGCAACGTTCCCGGTGATGTAGGCGGCGAAGGCGCTCGCCGAGTCGGCGGCGCTGTAGTGCTCGCCGAGATAGGCAAGGGTGAGAGTGAAGGCGGCTGCCATGCATAGCCCCTGGGCCACGCGAAGCAGGGTGAAGGTGGTGAGGTCAGGCGCGTGAGCGAGGAGGGCGGTTGGGATCGCGAGCACGATGAGACTGAGTAGAATTCCTTTGCGCCGATCGATCGCGCGGCTGAAATAGCCGACCGCAAGACCTGATATCGCCATGCCCATGGTGCTGGCGTTGACGGCAAATCCCATCGCTGCGGGGCTGACGCCGTAATGCTTGGTAAGCGACGGAAGGATGGCCTGAGTGGCGAACAGGTCGACGACGGTCAAGAAGGCAGTGAGGGTGATGACGATGAAGCGGAGGATGGCGCCTGCCGAACGCGATGGCGCTACGGAATGCTGAGCCCCGATGGCGCGCGACAGCTCGTTCATGCCTTAAGCCTCCTGAAAAGAGAAGGATGTGGCGCCCTTTGGGGGAGGAAGAGCGTCACATCCAGGGGGAGGAGCTTACATGTTATGGTCGTTTTGATCCTTGAGCAGATCGGCGGAGAGAAGCACCACGGTCTCCTTGCCGAGATTCTTCCACCAATGGGAGACTTCGGGGGTCTCTGCCACGACATCGCCGGCCTTGTGCACGATCGGCACGGCGCAGTTCGAGGCATATTCGTTGATCTCGCCTTGGATGATGTAGATGATCGCCGGCCGGTCGCCGTGGCTGTGCCACGGAACGACGCCCATCGGCTCGATGGTAAGCTTACGCATGCGGAACAGGCGGTCATTGATGTTGAAGGGCGGCTTGGCGACGTCGATCGACGCGATCACCGTGTCGGTTACGCCCACGGCCTTGAAGTCGACCGGCCTCTGCGCGTCGGGCTTCTTCTGGTCGGCGGGGCACTCACCGGCAAACGCGGCTGACGCCGCCATGCAGGCGCCAAGCGCGATGGCTACGATCTGAAAGGTACGGCCGAGGCGGCCTTTGGCATTGTTTGGGGACATTTCCGTTTCTCCTTTGGCTAATTGCTCTGGCCGAAAGGAACGGCCGCGGCGATGACAGCAAGATCGGCCGAAGCTGTCCGCAACGGAAATGCCGGTTGGCTTTTAACTCGATAGCCGAACGCTATTCCACGCAACTGCAGATCGACCTGGGCGTTGCATTGGCCGTGGGGCTGTATGAGGGCAAGGTTCTCGCCGGACAGATCGTCGAGACGGCGCCAAGCCACAAAGCTTGGCGTTCCATAGCCAGAAGGTATTGGGAAGCGTGACGGCATGCCGTTAGCCTGATCGCGTTTCGGGCCGGAGTAATCCGGACAAGGCTGCGGGTTACCCGAGCCTTAACCACTCTTCCTAGGAGACCCTCCCAATGCGCAAATATCTGATTGCAGGACTTCTGACCGTCGCCTTCGTCAGCCCCGCTCTCGCCGAAGATTTCTACGTCGCCGTCGATCTCGCCAGCGGCCGCTGCGTGATGATGATGGGTTCCGCCCCTGACGCGAAGTACTTCAAGTCGATGGGCAAGTTCTCGTCGATGAAGGCAGCACACAAGGCCATGGCCTCGGCGCGTGAGTGCCAATAGCTTCCGGTTCCGCATCCCTAGCGTCTAGCAAGGGCGTCCGCTTATAAACGCCCTTGTCATTCATAACCGGTTACTTCGCACCGACGAGAACAACCCAACCCTTCTTTCCCTCGCAGTTCTTCGTCTCGCGCCAGAACACGAGCTTGGGCTTGCGCTTCTTGCCTTCGAGCTTCCAGCGCGCTTCCGTGCGCCGCGATGAGGCAGCGCACGCGAAACACATGCCGGAACATGCCGGCGTTCTCAGGGCCTGTCGTGGTTCGCCAAGCCCGCGCCGAACGACTGGATATAGCCGAGGTCGTAATATTCGGTGAGCCTGACCGGCCAGCCGTCCTCCAGTGTCCAGAATGAGCCCTTGGTCATTTCGAACAGCTTGCCCGAGGCGCGATGCCGATAGCGAAATGGAATCTCGGCGGCAGCCCGGTTCCTCTCGACCATCAGCCCGCTGGTATCGAACAATAGGAATTCGAAATCTCCCATCACGGCGCGCCACCGGTCGATCACCGCCTTCTTGCCGAGGCATGAGCCCGCCGTCGGGCCGATGCTCGCCGGGACGTTTATGATGTGGCTGAAGTCGTTGGGAAGATAACTCGCGAGCCAGTCGATATCCTGCGCCCGCCACGCGTCATAAATGTCGCCCAGAATCATTGCGGTTGTTTTTGGCATTGTCGTCCCCCGATTCGCACAACGCGCGTTCCTTCTAGCACGAAGTGTCGGCAGCCCGCGCAATGCTGTGGGTTGAGGAGGGACAGGGAGGTAGGCACGCCAAGTTGCATCTACAGCGCCGTTTGCGCCGCAGCGCGGTCAGATCGCTGTTAGCGCAGCCAGCTTCTCGGTGAAGGCTTGGATGCGGCCGATGTCATGATATTCGGAGAGCATGACTGGCCAGCCCTCCTCGAAGTCCAGAAATTGGCGATCTTGGTCTCGAGCACGGCGCCAGTCTGGCGGTGGCGATAGCAAACGGGGATTTCGACGCCGGCGCGCTCCTTCTGGATGATCAGATCCCTCGTGTCGAAATTCAGGAAGTCGAAGTCCCGCGCTATGAGGCCAAGGCGCTCGATCGAGGCTCGCTTGCCGTTGGAAATTCCGCCGAGAGGATGTATTTCCGTCGGGATGTAGATGACGTGGCAGAAATCGTCGGGCAGGTAGCGTGCCAGTCGATCGAGGTCCTGGCTGCGCCAAGCGTCATAAATATCGGTAATCACCATCTCGGTTTTGGGGTCATGTGCTCCCCGGCATAACCAGAAGCAACGCTAACACATCCTAAGAGGGGCGCAGCGGCCGCGTCTCTCCGTCCACTGAGTTTTTTGCGTTCGATGTCATTTGTGACAGGCTGCCTAAATATGCCGCGTGAAGAGCTCAATAGCGCGCGAGGGCGAATATGAGCGAACCCGACCTTAGGCCCATGCTGGCGACGCTCACCGACAAGCCGTTTGATGACCCGGATTGGATCTTCGAGACGAAGTGGGACGGGTTCCGTGCCATCGCCGTGGCAACGCCCGGCCATGCCTCGCTCTATTCGCGCAACCTTCTTAACATCTCGCGCAAATATCCGACGGTCTGCGCGGCGCTCTCGGCCATCACGCAAGAGGCCGTGCTGGACGGCGAGCTCGTGGCGCTCGACGCGCATGGGCGGTCGCGCTTCCAGCTGTTGCAGAATGCCGAGCGCGAGCCCACGCGACTGCTCTATTGCGTGTTCGACCTGCTCTATCTCGACGGCAAGGATTTGCGCTCGCAACCGTTGTTGAGGCGCAAAGAACTGCTCGAAGCAGTCCTGCCGAAGAGTCCGCTACTGCATTACAGCGCTCACGTGGTGGGAGAGGGGATCAAGGCTTTCAACAAAGCCAAGCGGGCGGACGAGGAAGGCGTGATGGCGAAGCTCGCGACGAGCCGCTACCACTCCGGCATGCGCACGCGCGACTGGCTGAAGGTCAAAGCAAGCCAGGAGCAGGAGGTGGTCATCATTGGCTTCACCGCGCCGCGCCGCAGCCGCAAATATTTCGGCGCGCTCGTGCTCGCCGTGCGCGAAGGCCGGCGCTGGGAATATGCCGGACGCGCCGGCACGGGGTTCGATGCCGAGACCTTGCGCTCGCTGCATGCAAGGCTGGTACCTCTTATCACCAAGACCAAGCCGATTGCCGAGAAGGTTCCCGACGAGGCGAACACGACCTGGGTGAAACCGAAGCTCGTCGCCGAGGTCAAGTTCACCGAGTGGACCGAAGCGGGGGAGATGCGCCATCCGGTGTTCCTCGGTTTGCGGACCGACAAGAAGGCGACCGATGTCATCCGCGAGCTGCCGAAACACATTGAGCGCAAATAGACGGTTGACGCATGTCAAGGCGGTGGGCGCGCGCGAGACTAGGCTCGCCGCCAAGCTTTTCGAGGAGGTAACGCCATGACCACAGGCCTCGATGTATTCGACAAGACGGTGCAGGAGTCCAATCTTTGGCTGAAGGACATCATGGAGCGGCTGCGCACCAATGACCGCCATGATGCCTATTCGGCCTTGCGCGCGGTGCTGCATAGTTTGCGCGACCGAATCGGCCCGGAAAGCGCCGCGCATCTCGGGGCGCAACTGCCGATGCTTTTGCGCGGCCTCTATTACGAAGGCTGGGATCCCACGGGAAAGCCGACCAAGGAACGCCACGAGATGGCATTCCTCGCGCATATCGCGCGCGAATTGCCGCGCGCCGATACGCTCGAGGTGGAGGAGGGCATAAGGGCCGTGCTCGATGTGCTGTCAAAGCATGTCGACCGCGGCGAGGCGGTCAAGATCGCGAGCATGTTTCCGCTCGAGCTGCGCAAGTTCTGGCCGGCCTTCATCCAGAGCGAAGCGCGCGACAAGCAAGGCGCAGCTTAGATCCTAGCGGCGCGCGCAGTTCATAAACGTCTCGAACTGGTCGAGATCGTAGAACTCCTGGAGCTTCACTGGCCACCCGTCCTCAAGCAGCCAGACGTGTTGCTTCCTGGTGTCGAGCCAGACTTCGCTCGCGCGGTGTTGGCAACGGGTGCGGACCTCCAAGATGGCTTGCCCGTCGCGCATGATCAGACGACCGGGCTCGAGATATTGCGTGTCGAAGCCCTGGAAGATCTCGGCCAAACGCTTGAGCGCGTCGCCCTTGCCTTTGCGCACCCCACCCACCGAACGAGTCTTGGCGGGGATGTTCAAGGAATGCGAAAAATCATCTGGCAGGTACGTGCCCATCAGATCGATATCGTGGGCACGCCACGCATCGTAAAAGTCAGTCAGCAAGGTTTCGGTATCTTTGGGCATCGCGTCTCGCCTTGTTGGCCGGACGTCAATGCTAACTGCAAGCTCGTCGGGAAGGGGTTAACGGCTTTTACCCTTGTAAGCGCGGGTGCCGGGCTTGCCCGATTTTGAGCGTGGGCGTCCGGTTCTCAGCGGCATCTCGCGATTGTGCGGGCCCATCTCGTCAAGGCCGGGCTTGTGCGGCCGCGTAATATCGATATCGGCAGCCGACCGCTCTAAGTCGCTCTGCCGCGCAAGCGGGTCGTTAGCGATGGCGAGCTCCATCTGGCGCAAACGCTTCACCTCGTCTCTGAGCCGCGCAGCTTCCTCGAATTCGAGATCAGCAGCGGCGGCGCGCATGCGCTTCTCCATATCGGCGACGACGCTCTCGATGTTGTGGCCGATCAGCGCCTGATCTTCCTCGGCGAAACCGGCGCCGGCGTCGACCAGCACGTGATCGCGCTCGTAGACGGAGGCGAGAATGTCGCCGATATTCTTCTTCACGCTCTCAGGCGTGATGCCGTTCGCGATGTTCCACGCCGTCTGCTTCTCGCGGCGACGGGTGGTCTCGGCCATGGCGCGCTCCATCGAGCCGGTCATGCCGTCGGCATAAAGGATGACGCGGCCATCCACGTTGCGCGCGGCGCGGCCGATGGTCTGGATCAGCGAGGTTTCTGACCGCAAGAAGCCTTCCTTATCCGCGTCGAGGATGGCGACCAGAGCGCATTCGGGAATGTCGAGGCCTTCGCGCAACAGGTTGATGCCGACCAGGACGTCGAACGCGCCGAGCCTGAGGTCGCGGATGATCTCGATGCGCTCGAGCGTCTCGACGTCCGAATGCATGTAGCGCACGCGGATGCCCTGCTCGTGCATGTACTCGGTGAGGTCCTCGGCCATGCGCTTGGTGAGGGTGGTGACGAGCACACGATAGCCCTTGGCTACCACTTTCCGCGTCTCGTCGATGAGATCGTCGACTTGGGTCGAAGCCGGGCGCACCAGGACCGGGGGATCGACTAGGCCGGTTGGGCGGATCACCTGCTCGGCGAACACGCCGCCGGTCTGCTCGAGCTCCCAGGCGCCGGGCGTCGCAGAGACATAGACGGTCTGCGGCCGCATCGCGTCCCATTCCTCGAACCTCAGTGGCCGGTTGTCCATGCAGGAGGGGAGACGGAAGCCATATTCGGCGAGCGTGGATTTGCGCCGGTAGTCGCCACGGAACATGCCGCCGATCTGCGGGATGGTGACGTGGC
>JBLMXO010000296.1:0-3299 GCA_050257815.1 Actinomycetota bacterium | reverse complement strand
GGCGACGGCGTGTTCGAGGTGAAGTCGACCAACGGCGACACCTTCCTCGGCGGCGAGGACTTCGACATGCGCATCGTCGATTACCTCGCCAATGAGTTCAAGAAAGAGAGCGGCATCGACCTCAGGAGCGACAAGCTGGCACTGCAGCGCCTGAAAGAGGCGGCGGAGAAGGCCAAGATCGAGCTGTCATCGACGCAGCAGACTGAGATCAATCTGCCCTTCATCACCGCCGACAAGTCGGGCCCGAAGCATCTCACCATGAAGCTCACGCGCGCCAAGCTCGAGAGCCTGGTCGACGACCTCATCCAGAAGACGATCGGTCCATGCCAGAACGCGCTGAAGGATGCCGGCCTCAAGGCGGCCGAGATCCAGGAGGTCGTTCTCGTCGGCGGCATGACGCGCATGCCGAAGGTCGTCGAGACGGTGAAGAACTTCTTCGGCCGCGAGCCGCATAAGGGCGTGAACCCTGACGAGGTGGTGGCCATTGGTGCTGCCATTCAGGCCGGCGTGCTGCAGGGCGACGTCAAGGACGTGCTGCTCCTCGACGTGACCCCGCTCTCGCTCGGCATCGAGACTTTGGGCGGCGTGTTCACGCGCCTCATCGACCGCAATACCACGATCCCGACCAAGAAGAGTCAGGTGTTCTCGACCGCAGAGGACAACCAGAACGCCGTGACCATTCGCGTGTTCCAAGGCGAGCGCGAGATGGCGGCCGACAACAAGCTGCTTGGCCAGTTCGATCTCGTCGGCATTCCGCCTGCCCCGCGCGGCGTGCCGCAGATCGAGGTGACCTTCGACATCGACGCTAACGGCATCGTCAACGTGTCGGCGACTGACAAGGCGACCGGCAAGGAGCAGTCGATCCGCATCCAGGCGTCAGGCGGTCTCACCGACGCCGACATCGATCGTATGGTCAAGGAGGCCGAGAGCCACGCCGAGGACGACAAGAAGCGGCGCGAGCTGGTCGAGATCAAGAATCAGGCCGAGGCGCTCGTCCATTCGACCGAGCGGATGCTCAAGGACTACGGCGACAAAGTCGCGGCCGGCGACAAGGCCTTGGTCGAAAGCGCCGTCGCCGACCTCAAGTCGGTGATGGAGAGCGGCGACAAGGACGCGATCAAGCAGAAGGTCGACGCGTTGGCGCAAGCTTCGATGAAGCTCGGCGAGGCGATGTACCAGGCGAGCCAAGGCGCCGCCGCAGCGGGCGGAGGCGGGCCTTCCTCTGCGGAAGCGGGCGACGACAAGGTCGTCGATGTCGACTTCGAAGAGGTCAAGGACGACGACAGCAAGAAGTCGGCCTAAGGTTCATGGCGGGCGCCGGGTCGGAAAGGATCCGGCGCCGGCGCCCAAAACAAGAGGGCTTATGCGCGGCCGGGCTGAGGCGGCGTAAAGGGCCGGAGGGGCGATGGCAAAACGGTGCTATTATGAGGTTCTAGGCGTAAACCGCAGCGCTCGTGACAACGAGATCAAGTCTGCATTCCGCCGCCTCGCCAAAGAATGTCATCCCGACCGTTGCAACGGTGATCCGGACGCCGAGAAGCGTTTCAAGGAAGTCAACGAGGCGTACGAGGCTTTGAAGGACCCGCAGCGCCGCGCGGCTTATGACCGCTACGGCCACGCGGCTTTCGACAACGGGCTTGGCGGTGCCGGTGCGCATGGCTTCGGCGCCGATTTTTCCGCCTCCATGTCGGCCATGTTCGACGATTTGTTCGGCGAGTTCATGGGACAGAGGCGGCCGCGCCAACGTTCGGCGCGCGAGCGTGGTGCCGATCTTCGCTACAACATGGAGATCACTCTGGCGGAAGCCTTCGAGGGCAAGACGGCGCAGATTAGAGTGCCGACCTCGGTCACTTGCGATGCCTGCTCCGGCTCGGGCGCCAAGGCGGGCACCTCGCCCACTTCCTGCCGAACGTGCGGCGGCATCGGCAAGGTGCGCGCGAGCCAAGGCTTCTTCACCATCGAACGCACCTGTCCCACCTGCCAGGGTCGTGGCGAGACGATCGAGACTCCCTGCCCGTCCTGCTCCGGCGCCGGCCGCGTCACGCGCGAGCGCACGCTCTCCGTCACCATTCCGGTCGGGGTCGAGGATGGCACCCGCATCAGGCTTGCCGGCGAAGGCGAGGCAGGCTTGCGCGGCGGCCCGCCCGGCGACCTCTACATCTTCCTCTCCATCAAGCCGCATGAGCTCTTCCAGCGCGACGGCGCCGATCTCTTCTGCCGCGTGCCGATCGCCATGACCACGGCGGCGCTCGGCGGGCAGATCGAGGTGCCGACCATCGACGGTGGCAAGACGCGGGTGAAAATCCCGGAAGGGACCGAGAGCGGCAAACAGTTCCGCCTCAAGGCGAAGGGCATGCCGGTGCTGCGCTCAAAGCAGCAAGGCGACCTCTATATTCAGGTCGACGTCGAGACGCCCAAGAACCTTTCGCGTAAGCAGCGCGACCTGTTGAAATCCTTCGAGGAGGCCTCGAACCCGAACACGAGCCCGGCATCGACCGGCTTCTTCGCGCGGGTGAAAGAGTTCTTCGAGGGAATCGGCGAGTAAGCACGTACCCCTATCTTCGGACTTTGCGTAGATTGACCGCCACTTCTTGTGGCGCAAGTCCTCGTGCGCCCCCAGCGCGAAAGCAAGCGAGACCGCCCATGGCTGCCGAGCCCGCTTCTTCCGATCCACAGGCGCCAAATGCGAGCGAGACGCGGTCCAGCGGCGCGCAGGCCGCGGCGCGCGCCGCCAAGATCACGGCGGCCGTGATCGCGGTCATAGCCGCGGCCATCGGGCTTTGGTATGCGCGCACCGCCATCCTGCTGGCCTTTGCCGGCATCCTGCTTGCCATCGTGTTCTACGGCGCGAGTAAGGCGCTTGCCGAGCTGACCAAGCTGCCGCGTCTTCTCATGCTGGGGGTCGTTGTGCTGTCAACGGTGCTCTTCCTCGTGATCGTGTTCGCCGCTGCCGGTCCCACCCTCACCCAACAGGTCGCACAGCTCGCACGCGGGCTGGCCGCAGGCGCAACCAGCCTCACCAAGGAACTCGCGAGCTTCGCCGACCAGACGGCAATCCTCCAGAACATCGACCTCGTCGAGGTGGTGGGCAAATTCCTCAGCCCCTGGGGCATCGCCACGGGAGCGACCTCCGTCGCGATCTCGGTCGTTGGATTGCTTAGTGCCGGGTTGATCGTGCTGTTCTTCGGCATCTACTTCGCCGCCGACCCTCACACCTATGTCGACATCGTCGCGCGGGTCTCGCCGCCTCACCGGCGCGAGGCGATCCTCGAAGTGATGTACGAGACGGGCGAGCGCCT
>JBLMXO010000295.1:0-3057 GCA_050257815.1 Actinomycetota bacterium | reverse complement strand
TGTTCAAGGCGGCGGAGAACGGCCGTCTCTCCGTCGTGCAACTTCTCGTCGAGCGTGGCGCGAAGGTGGATCTCTCGGGTCGCAGCGGCATCACCCCGCTTTCGGCAGCGGCCTATATGGGCAGCGTGCCGATCGTCGAATTCCTGATGGAGAAGGGGGCCGATCCAAAAACCGGCGATAACACGGGCAAGGCCGCCATCATCTATGCCGCAGGGCGCGGCTTCTCGCCGGTCGTGCGCCTACTGCTGGATCACGGCGTCGACGTCAATACTCGTTATGGCAACGATCTCACCGCGCTGATGTGGGCCGCCGGTTATTCGGCAGAAGCCGGGGTGCAGGACGTGACCGAAGTCATAACCATGCTGCTCGATCGCGGGGCGCATATCGACGATGCGGACAATCGCGGGCGCACCGCGCTGATGATTGCGGCCGAGCTCAATCACGCCGAAGCGGTCGATCTTCTGATGGCACGCGGCGCCGACAAGACTCTCAAGGATAAAGAGGGCAAGAGAGCGAGTGACCTGACTACGCTCACGGCGCTTCGTGATAAGCTTGCCGCTAACCCGAACTGAGCCTAGCGCCCCTGGTTCAGATAGGCCTCGATCTGGAGCCCGGCGAGATATTGTGCGAGGGCCCTAAGGTCGTCAGGCGAGGTCGCCTTCATCAGGTCCGTCATACCGGGATTATTGCCGCGCGATCCGTCGCGGAAATCATTCATGGTCTTCAGCAGATAGTCGTGGTTTTGCCCGGCAAGCCGAGCGGTAGTGCCGTCGCCCTGGAAATAGGCGAGATGGCAACCCGGACAGCCAATAGACGCAGCGGCGACTTGCGCCTTCTTGGCCACATCTGCGGGCGCGGGAGGCTGCTCGAGATTTGGCCATTTCAGCTTTGAGAAATATTGCGCGAGCGGCAGCAGGTCGGATTGATCGAGACTGGTGGCAATCGGCGACATGAGGCCGTTCTTGCGCGCGCCGCTCTTGAAGTCGCGGAGCTGGTAGAAGAGATAGCCGGCGTTCTGGCCCCAGATCACCGGAAAGGTTTTTTGCATGGGAACGCCTTGCTCGCCGTGACAGCCCGCGCAGACCTTGACTTTGTCGGCGAGCGGGGCGGGAGGTTCGTCAGCCGCGAGCGCGCTCGATTCCGCGAGCAGGGAAGCGGCGATAGCCGCCGCCAGACTTAGACAAGACCAAGAGGACATCGCCACGAATTGCGTCTCCCAATGCTAGAGATGCGCAGGCAAGGAAAGGACGGGACATTGCTGCCCCGTCCTCTTTGTTTGATCAGGCTAAGGGTTCAGCGATCAATCGGTGGTGAAGGCGATGATGTTGTTCCCGCGCTTGAAGTCGATCTGGGTGTTACCACCCGCGCCAACCACGATGTATTCCTTGCCGTCCACCTGGTAGGCCGCAGGCGGTGCGTTGACACCCGCGCCGGCAAAGAACGACCACAGCACCTTGCCGTCCTTGGCATCATAGGCCCTGAACCAGCCGGTGCCTTCGCCGGTGAACATCAACCCGCCCGCGGTCGTGAGCGCGCCTCCCATCATGGGAAGGGGCGTCTTCACCTGCCAGGCAATCTTCCCGGTGTTGTAGTCGACGGCGGTAACGTTGCCGAACGACTCCTCGGTCGGGATCACCTTGAAGGCGCCGCCGAGCCAGAGCTTGCCGCCCGGATAGGGCGAGCTCGTGACCTGATAGGTCATCGGCTGATGCAGGTTGACCGCATAGGTCAGACCAAGCTCGGGGTTGACCGCCATGGGCGACCATTCGACGCCGCCATTGGCGCCGGGAAGCATGCGAGCACCCTCAGCCGTCGGCAACGTGTACATGCCTTCTTGCGACACCATCGGCTCGGAGAAGCGGATGAGGCTGCAATCCTTGCGGCTGTTGACATAGACGTGCCCAGTCTTGCCGCCGTGAATAACGGCCGGAACGACGTTGCCGTCCTTATCCTTGGCATCGACGAGAACCGTCGGGCTCGTGTCGTCCAGATCCCAAACGTCATGCGGGATATACTGGAAGTGGCAGACATATTTTCCCGTGTCGAGATCGACCGACACGAGCGACTCCGTATAGAGATTGTCGCCAGGCCTGATCGCGCCGTCGAGGTCGGGAGACGGATTGCCGACCACGAAGTAAACGCGCTTCGTCTTGAGATCGACCGAGGGATTCTGCCACACGCCGCCGCCGAGGGTCTTGTAGGGGTCGCCCGCCTTGGCAAGCTGTGCCTTCTCCGCTGCGATGTCGCGATGCAGGTCTTTGCCAGCGGCGTCCACGGTTGCCCACACGCCAACTGAATTCTCAGGGGCCGTATCGAAGTTCCAGATCATCTTGCCGGTCTCGGCATCATAGGCGCGGACGAAACCGCGGATGCCGTACTCACCGCCATTGGTGCCGATCAGGATTTTGCCGTCGACGGCAGTCGGCGCCATGGTCTCGCTATAGCCGAGCGTGGGATCGGCGATTTGCGTCTTCCAAACCACACTGCCGGTCTTGGCATCGAGAGCGACCAGTTGCGAATCTAGCGTCGCGAGATAGACCTTGTCGTTGTAAACGGCGACGCCGCGGTTGTTGGGGCCGCAGCAATAGGTCGTGACTGGACCCAAATCGTGCTTGTAGTGCCAGTACTCCTCGCCGGTCTTGGCGTTGAGCGCATAGACGTGGTCGAACGAGGTCGTGACATACATCACGCCGTTGACGACGATCGGCGTCGTCTCCTGCGATTCTTTCACCTCGGTCTGGAAGATCCAGGCAGGATGAAGCTTGCCGACATTGTCCGTATTAATCTGCTTGCCGGGGTAATACCGGGTCTGGTCGTAGTTCCCATTCGTATGCAGGAAGTTATTCTCGTCGCTCGCCGCAGCGTTGAGTTGATCCTGCGTCACCGGGGTGACCGGCGCATCCGCGGCCAATACTTGGCTAACTCCGCCCGCAGCGCCTAACACGAGCGCGCCCGCAAGCGCGCCACGCACTTTCCAACTCGCCATGTTTTCCTCCCTTGGTGTGGCCCCAATCCCCGTTTGTCCGGGGTGCTCCTATCGGGCCTTCACGGGAAAAC
>JBLMXO010000294.1:0-2948 GCA_050257815.1 Actinomycetota bacterium | reverse complement strand
CCGATCTTGCCCAAGGCCACGGAAAGGTCGCGCTGCCAGAGCGCATTGTTCGGATCCGACTTGGTGAGACGGTCGAGGATAGCGCGTTCGTCGCGATATGACTGCAGCGCCTCATCAAGCTTCCCCTGGGCGGCAAGCGCATCGCCGACCCGATCATGAGCCACGGCGACGTCGTGCTGCCAGCCGGCATTGCTGGGATCGGTCTCCGCAAGCCGTTCTCTTATCGCAAGACCGTCGCGGAACGACTTCAATGCCTCGTCAGGCTTGCCTTGAGCCGCGAGAACGACGCCAACCTCGTTGTAGGAATAAGAGAGATCGCGCTGGAACAGCGTGTTGGTGGGATCGGTCGCGGCGATGCGCTCGGTGACGGCAAGCGCCTGACGGTATTCATCCAAAGCCCCAGCCAAATCCCCCTGCGCCATCAGCACATCGCCGATCTTGTTGTGGGAGACGGCGAGACCGCGTTGCAGCTCAGCATCCTTCGGATCGGCGCGCGCCAGAATCTCGGCCAGCCCTTCGCTCTGCTGGAACGATTTCAAAGCATCGGCAAGCTTGCCTTGCTGGAGCTGGATGGCGCCGACCCTTTCGACCTCGACGGCGACGTCGCGCAAAAGGCCACCATTGTCGGGATCAGCATTAGCGAGCTGCAACACCCGCGAGAGCGACGTGCCATAGCTTTGCAAGGCGCCATCGAGGTCGCCTTTGGCCGCGAGTGCATCTCCGAGCGTGCTCTCGGCAATGGCGAGGTCGCGAACATAGGCTTTGTTTCCGGGATCCTCGTCGGAAAGGGTTTGGAGCATCTGCCGAGCCGTCTCGGCGCGCTCCTGCCACTTGGTCGTATCGCCGAGCGCCTCGTAATTGTGCGCGAACTGGATCAGCATCCAGGCCTTCTGATAGCGCAGCTCGGGCGTTGGTTTGCCGAGCATGGCCATGTTGTCGAACAACCCTTCCGCACGCGTGAGCAGCGCGAGCGTCGCAGTGCGCGGCACGCCGTATTTCTCGGCCTGGGTGACGGAATCGTCGACGATCTCGGTCGCGGTTTTCAATGTTGCCTTGAGAAAGGCCTCATTGGTCTTGAGCTGCTGCCAGGCGTAAGCCGCGCTGCCGACAGCGGCGACCGAGAGAAAGGCCAAAACCCCGATGATCCCGTTGCGAATGTGCGCCTTGCGCCGGCGCTCACGCTCGGCGCGGCGGAACACTTCGTCTGAGCTGACGTCGAGGAGACCGGCGATGACCTTGGCGAGAGCGAGCTGCCTGCCGTCACCCTCTTCGCGCGCATCGGCCGCGAGCAGCTCGAGCGGTTTCTTGCCGAGGCGCCCCTTGGCATCGACCTTGAACTTGAGCGCCTGTGGGAAACATTCGCGCTCGCGATCGTCGGGCTTGCCGTCGATGATGAGAGGGACGACGGGCCGCTTGGGCTGACGCTGTTTGAAGAGCCTGATCTCCTCGTTCACGTAGTGGCTCTTGGCCGAGGCCGGCGAGCAGAGCACGACGAGGGCGGCCGACTCGTCGAGTGCGGCAAGGGTTTGTTCGGTGAGCGTGTGGCCGGCGGTGAAATCGTCGCGATCGCGGAAGATAGGCTTCAGCGTCTTGGGGATCGGGCCCGATTTCGTCTCCCTGCCGACGAGATCGTTGTCGATGCGGAAGCCCTCGAGCCCGCGATGCAGCCATTTGGCTTGAGGCGTGTCGGCGTGGCTATAGGAGATGAAGGCGCGGTACTTGAGCGCGACGGGCTCTGTCATTCTCGGCTCGACCGGGCGTGGCGGCGTGCCGGATTATGGGGCAAGCGAGGCGAAAGCTGCAACTAACGGTTCGGAAAGGATCGTGCCCGGCGTTTTGCGGAACTAGCGCGCTTCGTTCAGGCGGTGCGGCGGGTGGCGCTGATCGCCACGGCGGTTCAGGCGGCGGACATAGGTTATGGTGGCGTCGGGCCGCTCGGCCTTGACCTTTAGCGCCGCGATCAGCGCGTCCTCGGCCCTGACCACGATGCGATCGCCCCTGCCCTCAACGCAGACCCCGACGGTGAATTGCGATTGCACGCGCGGCTCCTCCCATGAGGCTTATGGCGACGATGAGAAGCCTAGCAAAATAACGTGAGCGAGCCCATGACTATGTAGGGGGGAAAAGATCAGGGCAGCGGGATCAGCGGACCGAATCGGCGAGCTCGCCAGCTTGCGGCTTGGTCTTAGCCTGCGGGCCGTTGTCGGCGACGGCCTCGGCCCTTCCCTCCTTGGCTCCGATCGCAGCGGCGACCACCGCGTCGAGCTTGTAAATATCGGCGTAGGTCTTGAGATTGCCCTGGTCGTCGACCGTGGCGGTGAAATAAGTGGTGTGCACTGGGAAATGGTGCTGGATCGCGACCGAACTGTTAGAGCCCTCGGCGAGCAGCTTATCGACCTGTGCCTGCGGCATATCCTGATCGGCGGCGAGCACGACGGCAGCCATCTTGCCGGGCTTGAAGACGCGCGGGCAGTTGTGCCCCTCGGCCCGCATATCGGTATCGAACAAGCCCTGCTTGATCGTGTCATGCATATAGACGGAGAAGGGGTTCGGGTAGACGAACTTGACCTTGCCCAGCACGTTGTTCGGCCCCGGCCCCTGCACGAAGCTGATGGCGCCCATGTTGACCGTGTTCCAGTTGATGCTGCCCGGATCAACGAAGCGGCCGTTATATTTCACTTTCAGCTCGTGCTGGGTAAGGATCGAGGTGTTGCTGCTGAACAGGCCTCCTCCTCCCCGCAAACTCGGCAACAGATTTTCTCTCACGATGGTGGGAGGCACGGTCCATTCCGGATTGAACACGACCGACTTAAGGTCCGCAGAGAACATGGGCGTCGCATATTTCAATTCGCCGACAACGATCTTGTCGGAATAGACCTGCTTACCGTCCTTGTAGACATAGACGTTGAACTCGGGGACGTTGAGCCAGAGATAGAGCGAGCCAAGAT
>JBLMXO010000293.1:0-10997 GCA_050257815.1 Actinomycetota bacterium | reverse complement strand
GGGGCTACTATGGCCCCCGCTACTATCGTCCGTATGCCTATTACGGATACGCCTATCCCTACGCCTATTATCCCTATTGGCGCGGCCGCTACTGGCGCGGCTGGTACTAGGCACGAGCGCCTCCGGGCGCATTTCGCTCTGGCAAGGGCCGCTCCCGAAAGGGAGCGGCCCTTGTCGTTTCAGAGCTTCGCCTGATGAACGGCAAATGAATGTTGCCCTCAGCTTGGGTTCAGAGGCCCCCGAGTAAAACTCGATCATGCTTGAGGAACTTCGCGTTCGGCATCAAGCCGGCCAGATCGGAGAAAGAACCCATGTTGAACAAGACCCTTATCGCTGCGGCGGCGCTTTCCTTCCTCGCGCTCGGCGCAATCACTCCCGCCAGCGCCCATGATCACGACGACCATCGGGACGGCGGCAAGTATTGGAAGAACTACAGCTACGGCTACAACGATTACCGCTACATCCAGAGGCCCGACTATCCGCGCTACGGCTACTGGAAGTACCGGCCTTATCCCCGGTGGCTCCAGTTCTACTACCAGCCACGGTGGTATTAGCGACCGAACGGCGAGACTTGCGTAAGCAGGCCTCGCGAGCCCGAGGTCTCTCCTCACCGCTCGGGCTAATGAGGGCCGCCGCCTTACCCCCCAAGGCGGTGGCCCTTCAATTTTTCCCGATGGGGAGCGCGCTTCCACCCCTTAGCACGGCTTCAGCCTCGTCGGTATAGCGCCCATCGGCCTTATGCAGCACGAGACCCGGCAGGAGGCTCACTCCTGTGCGGCTTCCCTTGCGCCCCTGCACAATAATGCGGCTCGCAGCATCGCCCTGCTTCGGAAACAGAGGGAAGACCGTGACATCGCCGAACCTTCGCTCGAGAAGGCTGAGGAGTTCTCCGAGGCATTCGGGACGATGGATAAGGGTGAGCCGCCCCTTGGGTGCCGCGTAGCTCGCGAGGAAGCGGAGCCACGACGCCAACCCCCCTGCCCCCATCACGTGAGCTGAGGCGCGCGCTTTGTCGGGCGCGGCCCTGACCGCAGCTTCTGCATAGAAAGGCGGATTGGCAATGACGTGATCATATGCTTCGCGCACGAGCCCGGCTTCGCGATGCGATTTGGCGCTTCCCATGACATCGGCCTTGGCGACCCTGAAGCTCGCGGCAAATTCGTTGCGCTCGGCATTCTTGCTCGCAAGCTCGCACAACTCCTCGTCGATCTCGACTGCAGTCACGTCAAGCCCCGGCACGCGCACGAGGAGACAAAGCCCTGCCACGCCGACGCCCGCGCCAACATCGAGCACGCTCTCGCCTGGGCGCGCCGGAACCGCCGCGGCAAGAAACACAGCATCGCTCCCTGCCCTATGCCCTCGGCGCGGCTGGACCACATCGATGCGGCCGCCGAGGAACGCATCGACGCTTCGTGCCGATGCCGACACGCTGCGCCGCTCAGCTCTTGTCTTCTGAGATGACATGGCCGATGCCGGCCTCGGTGAGGATCCTGCGCGCTCTGGCGATTTTGTCGCTCTCGACCAGAATGCGCCTGGGCAGGATGCCGATCGACCCTTCGAGCACGCTCATATTGGCGTCAGCGATCATGAATGCGATCGCGTCCTCCTCAAGGAGCGAGCCGACATAGGACAGAAGCACCGCGTCGTTTGAGCGCAACAATTCCTTCATTGCCAGAGCGAGCCCTTGTCAATAAATCCATGCGGGCGCAATGCCTTGACCCTTGGCGGTCCGCCGCCGACAATACCAGCGAGAGCCTTTCAGCGCTTTTGGGAGACGTCCCCTTGGGAGTTGTCGTTAAGCTTTCCGGTGCCCACGACGCCAAAGCGAGCCTTGCCCCTCTGGTCGCGCTTGTCGAGGAGGACATGGCTCATGTCAACCGCATCATCCTCGATCGCGCCCGTTCGAATGTCGAACTCATCCCCGAGCTTGCCCGCCATCTCATCGATTCAGGGGGTAAACGGCTGCGCCCCATGCTTACCATCGCGGCGGCAAAGCTCTGCTCCTACAAGGGCGACGGCCACGTCCCCCTCGCCGCTGCCGTCGAGTTCATGCACACGGCGACGCTCCTCCATGACGATGTGGTCGATGAGAGTAGCCTCCGCCGCGGCAAGACTGCGGCGCGGCTCGTATGGGGGAACGAGGCAAGCGTGCTGGTGGGCGACTTCCTGCTCGGCCAAGCTTTCAAGATGATGGTCGATGTCGGCTCGCTCGGCGCGCTGCGCATTCTTTCCGACGCCGCGGCGGTCATCGCCGAAGGCGAAGTGATGCAGCTCATCACCGCCAAGAACACCGAGACGACCGAGGACGATTATCTCGCGGTGATCGATGCCAAGACCGCCGCCCTGTTCGCTGCCGCTGCCGAGGTTGGCGGCGTGATCGCACTGAGGCCGAAATCGGAGACCTCAGCCCTCCGTTCCTATGGCCGCAATCTTGGTCTCGCCTTCCAGCTCATCGACGACGCCCTCGATTATTCCGGCGAACCGTCGATGCTTGGCAAGAGCGTCGGCGATGACTTCCGCGAGGGCAAAATCACGCTCCCGGTGGTGCTCTGCTATCGCCGCGGCAATGCCACGGAGCGCGCTTTCTGGCAGCGCACGCTGCAAGAGGGGAGGATCGGTGAAGACGATCTCGACGAGGCGATGGCTCTGATGAAGCGCCACAATGCGTTGGTCGATACTATGGAGCGCGCCCGGCATTACGGCGCGATCGCCCGCGATGCACTTGCCATCTTCGGCGATTGCGACGTGAAATCAGCCCTGCTCGAGGCGATCGAGTTCTGCGTCGACCGCCCGTTCTAGCGAAGCGCGCTCGCCACAATCCACCATGAGGGATGGCTTGCGGAAAGTTCCGCGGCGGCGCGTTTGGCGTCTGCCTCCGCAGCGAAGAGGGCAAAGCAGGTCGGGCCACTGCCCGAAAGTCTGGCGATGCGCGCCCCCTCAAACCCGCTGAGTGAAGCAAGCACCTCCCTAATCTCAGGCGCGAGTTGTGCGGCCGGCCGTTCGAGATCGTTGCTGCGCGGGAGGAGATAGGCAACCAAAGCCTCGAAGTCACCGCCAAAATTGGGCGTCTCGACCAAGCTCGGCGGCGCGGTAAGAGGCGATGCGCGGAGCGCCGCGTAGACGGGGGCGGTCGCCAGAGGAAGGCGCGGGTTGGCGAGCAGCACGGCGCAAGAGGGGAAGCCCAGCACGGGCGTAATCTTCTCGCCGCGTCCGGTCATGAGCGCTGTCCTGCTCTCGAGGCAAACCCTCACGTCGGAGCCAAGCTTGATTGCGATCTCGGCTCGGTCAGCTTCGGCAAGATCGCCTTCACTGGCCCGCGCGATAAGACGGAGAGCGGCAGCAGCGTCGGCGGAACCTCCGCCGAGTCCTGCCGCCACGGGAAGCTGCTTCACGAGGCGAAAGCGGCCAAGCGTGACCTCGGGCTTGAGAGCCTTCGCGAGACCCGCCGCCGCGAGGATGAGATTGTCGCCGCCGAGCGCATGCGCGAACGGTCCGTCAATGGAAAGTGAGAGGGGCGCGTCGGGCTCAAGCTCGACGAGATCGCCCGCTTCGGCGAAGGCCACCAGACTAACAAGCTCATGATAGGAGTCGTCGCGCCGGCCGAGCACCTGCAAGCTGAGGTTGATTTTCGCCCGAGCGACTTCGCTGAGCGTCACCATGCTTAGCGGCCCTTGCGGCTTAGGTTTTAGAGACCTTTCTGATCGGTCTGCACCCGTTCCGCCGATGCCTTCGTCTCGCTGGATGCAGGAAGGCCCGCTTCGATCTTCTGCTTCAGCTGCGCGGCTTGATCGTCGTCGGGCTTCAGCGTGAGCGACTGCTCCCACTGATATTTGGCCTCAAGCGTCCGCCCGACGCGCCAATAGGCGTCGCCGAGATGGTCGTTGATGATCGGGTCATCGGGCTTGAGCTCGACGGCGCGCTCGAGATTCTCCACCGCAGCCTGCAGATTGCCGAGCCTGTAATACGCCCAGCCCAGACTGTCGACGTAATAGCCATCGTCAGGCTTCAGCTTCACCGCCTTGCGGATATAGTCCATCGCGGTCTTCAGGTTGCGGCCCTGATCGACCCAGGAATAGCCGAGGTAATTCAGCACAAGTGATTCATCGGGCGACAGCTGCAGCGCTTGCTTGAAATCGGATTCGGCAGCCGGCCAATCCTTGAGCCGCTCGTTGGACACGCCGCGCGAATAGAACAAAGTCCAATTGTCACGGGTCGGCTTGTCGATGAGCGCGATCGCGCGCGAATAGGAATCGCGGGCTTCGCCATAGCGTTCATGTGCGCGGAGGATATTACCGAGAGCATCATAGGGCCGGATGTCCTTAGGATATTCGGCGATCAGCTGCTCGAGCAGCACTTTCGCGTCGTCCACTCGATCAAGCGAGTTAAGGGAGAAGGCCTTCTGGATTTGGACGTTCAGCCAGAGCGGAGAGTCCTTGTCCACCTTATCGAAGGCAGCGATCTCGAGGTCGTATCTCTTGGCGCCGTCATAGGCTTCGGCCAGCGCCACATAAGCCAGCGGGAAGTCGGGCTTAACGTAGAGGGCGAATTGCAGGAAAATGATGCCCATGTCGAGTCCGCCCTCGCCGGCGAGCGCATCGCCAATGCCGTAGAACACCTCTGCGAGGCCGTCGGAAGGATTGACCACGAGCAGCGGCGGGACCTTGCCAGCATCGATGTCGGCGAGAAGAGCCTCAGACAAAGGATGGGGCGAGGACTTGGCGATATGGGTCTTTAGCGTCTGGCGGGCGAGCTTGCGGTTGTTCTCGTTGACCGCGTGGCGTGCATAGGCGTCGGCAACTCTCAGCGTCGACGGGTTCTTCTTGAAGGCCTGAGCGAAGGCTTGCCCTGCAATGTCATGCCTGCCGGCGACGTCGGCGATCAGAGCGCGGTGATAGCGCTGATAGAACTGGGCCCAATCGGCATCGCTCAGGCTGTCGAGCGTGGCGAGCGCCTCATCGGTCTTACCATCCGCCTGCTCGACCCAGGCGCGGGCGAGCGTCGAGGTGAGATCGGCGATCGGACCTTGGCGGGCGGCGGCGAAATGCTCGTCGGCCTCCTTGTATTCGCCGCGCTTGAATGCGTCACATCCGAGCAAGAACTGGGCAATGCGGTGCGATGGCTCGATCTTGACGAGTTCCTTCGCCAGCGGGATGGCACGATCCCAGTCGGCCGCCGCGGCATCGAGCAGGAAGGCCTGCTCGAGGATGATCTCATTGCCGGGATCCTCGGCCAGGGCCTTGGAGTAGAACTCAGCGGCGGCAAGAGTGTCATGGTCGCCGCGAGCCATTCGGCCGGCAAGATAGTTACCAAGCAAAGTGCCTGACTTGTCGCTCGTGGAGTCTGCCGGCGCAACCTCTGAATAGGCCGCTGGAGCTGCGAGAATGGCGACAAGAAGCAGAGACCTCCACGCCCATCCGCGCAGAGCCGCACCAGTGAATTTCGTCATATTGGCTCGGCGTTCATGCCGCCCCGAAAATGCGGTTATCAGTAAGTCCCCAGCTAAGGTTACGCGCTTTTATTCCTGCTCTGCAAACCAAAAGCGGTCTCGCGGCAAGCTTATGGCGAGCTCGTTGACTGCTTCCTTGAGGCCCAATCGCGGCGCGTTTGTGGCCGGTCCCCGCGACTTTTTCGCGAGAGGAGCGAGCCTCACATATTCGCGTAATTAGGGACGTCGCCGCCCTCCGGAGGAACCCAGGTGATGTTCTGAGCCGGGTCCTTCACTTCGCACGTCTTACAGTGCACGCAGTTCTGGGCGTTGATCTGGAACCTCACCTTCCCGCCCTCCTCGACCACCTCATAGACCTGCGCCGGGCAATAACGCTGAGCGGGCTCGGCGAATTGGGGAAGGTTCTTCTCGATCGGGATCGCGGGATCGGCGAGCCTGAGATGCACCGGCTGATCCTCTTCGTGATTGGTGCCGGAGAGGAACACCGAGGAGAGGACGTCGAAGGTGAGCTTGCCATCGGGCTTCTCATAGTCGATGGGCTTTGCTGCTGAGGCCCTTTCCAACGAGGCGTAGTCGGCCTTCTTGTGCTTCAGCGTATGCGGCAAGAAGGGGAGGATGGTGTTGAGCCACATGTCGATGCCGCCCAGCATCACGCCCATCATGGTGCCGAACCGCGACCAGAGCGGCTTCACGTTCCTGACCTTCTTGAGCTCCGTCGCCATGTCAGACGACTTCAGCGTCGCGGGGTAGGCCTCGAGCACGTCGCCCGCGCGGCCATCCTCGATCGCGGCGAAGGCGGCCTCCGCTGCCATCATCCCCGAGAGCATAGCGTTATGAGAACCCTTGATGCGCGGCACGTTCATGAAGCCTGCGGCGCAGCCAATCAGCGCGCCACCGGGAAACGCGAGCCGCGGAATGGCCTGCCATCCGCCCTCGGTGAGAGCGCGGGCGCCATAGGCGATGCGCTTGCCGCCTTCGAGATACTGGCGGATCAGCGGGTGCGTCTTGGCGCGCTGAAATTCCTTGAAGGGATTGAGGTAGGGATTGGCGTAATCGAGGTGGACCACGAAGCCGACCGACACCAGCCGCTCGCCGAAATGATAGAGGAACGAGCCGCCGCCGGTCTTGTCGTCGAGCGGCCAGCCCATGGTGTGCTGGACGAGGCCGGGCCTATGCTTGTCGGCCCGGACCTCCCACAGCTCCTTGAGACCGATGCCGAATTTTTGGGGTCCCGACTCGGCGTCAAGCCCGAGCTTCTTGATGAGCTGCTTGGTGAGGGATCCGCGCGCGCCCTCGGCGATAAGCGTGTATTTGCCGAGGATCGCGATCCCCGGGGTGTAGCTGTCCTTGTGGCTGCCGTCGCGGGCGATGCCCTTGTCGCCGGTGATCACGCCCTCGATCGCGCCGTTCTCGCCGAAGATGGCTTCGGTCACGGCGATGCCCGGAAAGACATCGACGCCCGCCTTCTCCGCCTGCTCTGCGAGCCAGCGGCAGAGGTTGCCCAAGCTCCCGGTATAACAGCCGTGATTGCTCATGAGCGGCGGCATGAAGATGTTGGGCACGCGGATGCCGCCCGTCTTCCAGAGGTAATAGAAGCGGTCCCCTTCGACCTTGGTCTTGAGCGGTGAGCCCTGCTCGCGCCAATCGGGGATCAGCGTATCCAGACCAACGGGATCGATCACCGCGCCAGAGAGAATATGGGCGCCGACCTCGGAGCCCTTCTCCAGGACGACGACGGAGATGTCCTTGCCTCTTTCGGCTGCGAGCTGCTTCAGCCTGATCGCGGCGGCTAGGCCTGCGGGGCCAGCGCCGACGATCACGACGTCGAACTCCATGGTCTCGCGCTCAATCTCCTCGCTCAAGGCCTAAGCTCCGGTTATGGCTGGATACCCGCTTTCGCCAGCGGGACGAGTCGGGGATACTGGTCTGCCCTGTCATTGGGCAACCACACATAGGAAATCGCGGGCAGCAAGGCAAATGGCGGCTCAGGACCTCAGTTCGGCGGAAGCTCTGCTCGCCTGGTACGCCGCAATGGGCGTGGACGAAGCAATCGGCGAGGTGCCCATCGACCGTTTCGCACCACAGGTTCCCAATTCACCAAGGGTACGCCCCGCCCCTGGTCAGCCAGCACCGCGAGGGCTTCAAGCAACCACTAATCTGTTCGATCGCAGCGCTATTCGTGGGGCAGCGACGCTCGAAGCGCTCGAGGCCATGGTCGCCGACTTCGACGGCTGCGGGCTGAAGCGCACGGCGAAGAACCTCTGTTTCGCGCGTGGAAGCACAAAAGCGCGTCTCATGCTGATCGGGGAAGCGCCTGGCCGCGATGAGGATCTGCAAGGGAAGCCCTTCGTCGGCCGCGCCGGGCAGTTGCTCGACCGCATGCTCGCCGCGATCGGCCTCGACGAGACGCATATCTACATCACCAATACCGTCTATTGGCGCCCCCCCGGAAACCGCACGCCGACGCCCGAGGAGATCGAGGCTTGCGCGCCTTTCCTCGCCAAGCAGATCGAGTTGCTTTCCCCGCAAGTCCTCGTCCTGCTGGGAGGCGCAGCTGCCAAGAGCCTGCTCGGCGTGAGCGAGGGCATCATGCGGCTCAGGGGCAAATGGCTGAGCTATGAGAGCGGCAGACAAAGCGTGGCGACCGTCGCCACGCTGCATCCCGCCTATCTCTTGCGCAATCCTGAAGCCAAGCGCCATGCCTGGCGCGATCTCTTGATGATCAAGGCCGCGCTCGGAGGATAACGGCTTCACCGCTCCCAAGCGATCAGCAGACTAGACAACCCATGACCCGATTCGACGAAAGCCGACCTTTCATCCCCGTGCGCATCGCCGTGCTCACGATCTCCGATACGCGCACGCCCAAGACCGACAAATCGGGCCCGCTGCTGGCGAGCCTCATCAAGGAAGCAGGTCACGAACTCGCCGAGCACGCCATTGCCGAGGACAACGTCAAGGCGATCAGGAAGCAGGTGAGACGCTGGATCCAAGATCCCGATGTCGATGTGGTCATCACCACGGGCGGAACGGGCTTCACCGGGCGCGATGTGACACCTGAAGCGGTACGTCCGCTATTCGAGAAGGAGATCGAAGGCTTCTCGATCCTGTTCCATATGCTGAGCTACAACAGCGTCGGCACCTCGACGGTGCAGAGCCGGGCTTGCGGCGGCCTCGCCGAGGGCACGTATATCTTTTGCGTGCCGGGTTCGCCGGGAGCTTGCCAGGATGCTTGGAATGGCATCCTCAAGGCGCAACTCGACAATCGGCATCGGCCCTGCTCGTTCATCGAGATCATGCCGCGGCTACTCGAGGGGCGGGAAAAAATGGGCGAGATGAAAAAGAAGAAAAGGAAAAAGAAGGACGGCTAAGCCGTCATGGCGCGCGCCCGCACGATGCCTTCGCTCGCGACGGCAATCCGCGACGGCATTCTGGCATTGATTCCAACCACGCAATTGCGCCCCTTGAGCTTAGCGTCATAGAGCGCCGCATCGGCACGGGCGAGGATTTGGTCCACGGTATCGCCGGCCTTGCCTTCGCCGACACCGAGGCTGCAGGTGAGCCTGATGCTGCCCTTGCCAGTGGGGAAAGGCATTTCAGAAACCCTTGTCCGCACGCGCTCGGCGACCTCCAGCGCTTGAGGCAGAGTGCGATCCTTTAAGAGAAGCGCAAACTCATCGCCACCTAGCCGCCCCACCACGGCGTCGTTCAGAAACGCCGCGCGCGCACAGGCGCAAATCGCTTCGTCTCCGGTCTCATGGCCGTACGAGTCGTTGATCTGCTTAAAGTTATCAATGTCGAGGACGATCGCTGAAAGACGTCCATCGGGTACAGTGGCGCGCGCGCAGGCCTCGCTTGCCTGCTCAAAGAAGCCGCGGCGATTGCTGAGCCCGGTCAAGGGATCGATGGTCGCCAACCGAATCAGCTCCCGTTGCATCGAAGCGATGCGCTCGGCGGCGCGGAGCCGCGCATAGAGCTCCTCGGCGAGAGGAGGCTTGCCGATGAAATCATCGGCGCCTGAGTCCAGTGCCTCGATCAGGCTCCGATGATCATATTGACTGGACATCATCAGGACGTAGATCGGGCGGCGGCTTGTCGCTATTAGCCGCGTCTCCCAGCACAACTCGACTCCCGACATGTATTTGAGCTCGGCGCTGGTGATCACAGCGTCGATGCGGAAATCGGCCTTGATCTGATCAAGCGCCTCGCGCTCGTCGCCGAACTGCACAACCTCATGGCCACGCGCTTCGAGCATGCGGGCGACGATCAAGCGGGTCGTCCGGCTCGGATCAACTAAGGCGATGCGCATGAGGGATTGACCGTTGTCTTGTCCTGTCAGGCACCTATCCGAAGCGCCTTAAAGTTGAATTAAACGCGTTATTGGTGTGGCTGATCTGGATCAGATCAGTCGCTCTGCGGCGCAAATCTCCAGGCGCAAGTCTTGCTCCGTGTCGACATCGCTCAGAGTCGCCGCGAAGGCGATGCGGCTTCCATTGAGATTGGCGAGAGTGTCGGCGAGGGCGTGCGGTGTCGACCAGCGCACGGAGGCGAAGGGCGCAAGTGCGCGCGGGCTCCGCTTCATCCCGACCAACCAATATCCGCCATCCCTAGCGGGGCCGAGCACGGCATCGACGCGCCCGAGCATCTGGAACGCATGAGCGATATGCGTGGGACGCATTGCAGGAATGTCGCCACCGACGATGATCACGGGCCCCGGGGGCGAGAGTGAAAAGATACGCTGCATGCGTTGCCCGAGATCGCCCGCTCCCTGCGCTATGAGCTCGACATGCGAGAGCGTGGGGAGAACGGGAAGAGCGCTTTCCTGGTCAGGAGCGACAGCGAGCTGGGTGACCCAGCGTGGGTCGCTCGCGAGCCGCAGCAGCGAATGAGAAAGACAGGAGCGATAGAAGCGAAGCGCCTCGCCTTCGCCGATCTCGCTCGCGAGTCGCCGCTTGACCCTCCCGCGGCGCGGACTCTTGGCCATGATGACAAGGCGATTGGCGAAGGGCACGCGTCGCGAGCGCGTCTCCTTCCCTCTAGCCATAGAGGCGCACGAGCACCCGCGGTGGCACGCGAAGATAATAAAGCAAGACGCAGCCGAAATTGCGCAGGCTCCGCGCGAGATAGCCTTCACGCCGGTAGCGTGCCCCGCTCGTCACCGCGCGCGAGGCAAGCAAGGCGATCTCGTTCCGTTTGAGCCGGCGGACGAGATCGACATCTTCCATCAGCGGGATCGGACGAAAGCCGCCGAGGCGATCATAAAACTGGCGGGAGATGAGCAATCCCTGATCGCCGTAAGGCAGCGCAAACAGGAAACAGCGGAGGCTCACCATCTTTTCGATGAGGCGCGGCATGAGACCGTCGTCGTCGAGCGCGAAGCGGAAGAACGCCGCAGCCTGCCGACGCCGACCGCTCTCGACGCGCTCAATGAAGTTCTTCGCTTCCTCGGCCCAGGATGGCTCGAGCACTGTGTCGGCATGGAGGAACAGCAGCCAATCACCGCGCGCAGCAGCAGCGCCCGCATCGAGCTGGGTGCCCCGCCCACGCTGGGCGG
>JBLMXO010000292.1:0-7523 GCA_050257815.1 Actinomycetota bacterium | reverse complement strand
TGCGATCGCGCCCGTGTCGTCCCGGCGATAGGAGAGGATGATCGTCGGCATGCGGCGCTCCGTTCCGGCGCAATCTAGCCGAACCTCGCGGGGCGAGAAACGGTCTACGTCAGCTTCGCCGGGGCGCTGCCCTGCTCTCCCGCGAGCGGATCGGGGCCGAAACGGTTCCGCTCTTGCGTGCCTCTGAGGAAGCCGATCTCGAGGAAGAGCCACACGCCGATGGCCACCGTCACAAACACGAAAATGATGCCGATGGTGTTCCAGGGTTCTCTTTGTCCGTCGGGCAGCGAGAGTGTCACGAAGGCGAAGGCTAGGGCGACGAGGAAAGTGGCGGTCGGCGCCAAAAGCCACCAGCCGCTAAGGTTCCGGTCGTGCAGCCTTTTCGCCGCGAGCGCGTAGTTGATCCACAGATTGAGGACGCCGACCACTGAGAGCAGGACGCTAAGGGGCACTGACAGCTCGAACGCATTGGTGTCGGGATCGATGAAGCCGAACCCAAAGGACTGGGCGATCGACTCCATGGTCGAGCTGACCATGCTGGCGACCACGCCGACGACGAGGCTCGTGACCCAAAAATAGACGCGCTGCATGCGCCCCTTGAAGCTGAATAAGAGCCAGGAAAGCCAAGCCCGGTCCATCGGCGCGGCCCCTCCCGGCCTGGCGGTCAATCCCTGAGCAGCTCGTTGATCGAGGTCTTGGCGCGGGTCTTCTCGTCGACGGTCTTCACGATCACCGCGCAGTAAAGCGAGGGGCTTGGCGCACCGTCGGCGAGCGGTTTGCCCGGCATGGTGCCAGACACGACCACGGAGTAGGGGGGCACACGGCCCTGATGCACGAAGCCCGTCTGCCGGTCGATGATCTTGGTCGACTGGCCGATATAGACGCCCATCGACAGGACTGAGCCTTCGCCCACGATCACGCCCTCTGCCACCTCGGCGCGCGCACCGATGAAGCAATTGTCCTCGATGATAACGGGGTTCGCCTGGAGCGGCTCGAGCACCCCGCCGATGCCGGCGCCGCCCGAGAGATGTACGTTCTTGCCGATTTGCGCGCAGGAGCCGACCGTGGCCCAAGTATCGACCATGGTGCCTTGCTCGACCCGCGCGCCGAGATTGACGAAGGACGGCATCAGCACGACGCCGGGCGCGATATAGGCTGAGCGGCGCACCACCGCGCCGGGCACCACGCGAAAGCCGGCTTCCTTGAAGTCCTTCGCCTTCCACTTGGTGAATTTGGTCGGCACCTTGTCCCACCACGACGCGCCGTCAGGACCGCCCTCGATGCGGTGCGGCTCGCTCAGGCGGAAGGAGAGCAGGATCGCCTTCTTCAACCATTGATGCACGACCCAGGCGCCACCCTGCTTCTCGGCGATCCTTAGCTCGCCCCTGTCGAGGAGATCGAGCACCTCCTCGACCGCGTCGCGCACCACGCCCTTGGTCTCCGGCGTGATCTCGGCAGCGTGCTCGAAGGCGCTGTCGATGAAGGTCTTGAGATGGTCATAGGTCATGGCGGCCCGTCAGGTGAGGCAGAACTGCGCGTTGAACAGTATCGCTTGGCTGTCCTCACCGTCCCTGGTGAGTTCGGCGGCGACCTCGGCGAGGAAGGGTGCGAGCGTGTCGGTGCGGTGATGGATATGGGCTGGGAGCTCGGTCCATGAGGCAATCGCCTGATGCTCGGGATGCTCGGTCAGGCCATGCACCAAAACCGTGGTCATGCCGAGCGCGTGTGCGGTCATCAGATTGTGCGGCAGATCGTCGAACATCGCTGCTTGGCGCGGAACCACGCCGCAAGCCTGCGCGAAGCGCTCATAGGCCTCTTGCGAGGGCTTGGGATGGATGTACTCGAGAGCATGGATATCGAAGATCTCCTCGAAGCGGCCGAGAACGCCGAGCCGCGCCGCGACCGCCTCGGCATGTTTGCGCGAGCCGTTGGTGAAGACGAATTTCCGCCCCGGCAGCGCATCGATCGCGGCGGCGAGCTCGGGCGCGGCTGCGATCGCGCTCAAGTCGATGTCATGTACATAGTCGAGAAAAGCATGCGGCGAGGTGCCGTGCATCCTGACCAGGCCCGCGAGCGTGGTGCCGTGCTCGTAGTAATAGCTCTTGCGCAAGCTTTGCGCCTCTTCCAGCGTGAGACCGAGCTCCTGTGCGATGAATTCGCCCATGCGCTGGTCGATCTGGGAGAACAGATTGCAGTCGGCGGGATAGAGCGTGTTGTCGAGGTCGAACACCCAGGCATCGACATGACTGAAGCCGCGCGGGTCCTTGAGGCGCCTGGTCATGACAGGCCTCTCGTGCTGCTTCTCGGCCGGCGCCGCTCGATGAGCGTGCCCGCGCCATGCTCGGTGAAGAGCTCGAGCAACACCGCGTGCGGCACGCGACCATTGATGATCACGACCGCTTCCACGCCTTCGGCGATCACGTCGAGGCAGCCCTCGATCTTGGGGATCATGCCGCCGGAGATCGTGCCGTTCTCAATCAGTGCTTGAGCTTCAGCCGTGGTCAGCGACTTGATGAGCTGCCCGTTCCTGTCGAGCACACCCTCGACGTCGGTGAGCAGCAGGAGACGCTTCGCCTTAAGGGCGGTGGCGAGCGCCGCGGCGAAGGTATCGGCGTTGATGTTCAACGTCTCGCCGTCGGGGCCGACGCCAAGGGGCGCGACCACGGGGATCAGATCGGACTTGCTGATCACATCGATGATATGCGGGTCGACCGCGACAGGATCGCCGACATAGCCGAGATCGACGATCTCCTCGGTGTCGGAGTCAGCTGCGCGCATCCGCCGCTCGAGCCGCTTGGCCCGCATCAGATTGGCGTCCTTGCCGGAGATGCCGACCGCCTTGCCGCCCTGATTGTTGATGGCGGTGACGATCTCCTTGTTGACCGAGCCCGCGAGCACCATCTCCACCACCTCGACGGTCGCCCGGTCGGTGACGCGCAAGCCTCCCTTGAATTCGCTCTGGATGTTAAGCCGCTCGAGCAGAGAGCCGATCTGTGGACCCCCGCCATGCACCACGATCGGGTTCACGCCCGCCTGCTTGATCAGCACGATGTCGCGGGCAAAGTTGGCGGCAAGCTCGGGATCGCCCATGGCGTGCCCGCCATATTTCACCACGACGGTCTGCTTGTCATAGCGCTGCATGTAGGGCAGCGCCTCTGATAGCACCTTGGCCTTGGCGTGCACCGAGGCGATCACGTCCGCCACGCCTTTGGCGGCGGCGGGCGCCTTGGCCGTTTTGGCAGCGGGCCGTTCCTTGGACTTTTGCTGGCTCGGCTTGGTCTTGCTCACGTCGCGCTTATAGCGGCGGCGAGGCTAAGGCGACAAGCGATAGGCTGATCTATTCATCGATCGTCCTGTCGACTATACGTCTCCTCGGCAGGTGCCTGATTTGCGGGCATTTCCGCCTTTCTGCCCTGGAGGCATGATCGATGCGCGGAGAGCGACCGACTGACCGCCCCTCTCAGTCCATCAATAGCGGGCTGCCGCGCCAGCAGGCGGCACTTCCCGGGCGCGGGGGTTTGGCACGCATCGCCGCGGCCTTCTGGAACTCGCTTCGAGGCCTTCATGAGGGGCTCTCGACCGAGTCGGCCATCAAGCAGGAGGTGGCGATCGCCTGCCTGCTGCTCCCAGTCTCCGTCTTCATCGCCAATGATTTGTGGACGTGGGTGGCTCTCGTCAGCAGCCTCTTGTTCGTGTTGTCGATCGAGTTCCTCAACACGGCGATCGAGCGGCTGTGCAATCACATCCAGCCCGAGCGCCACGAGGCGATCCGCATCACCAAGGACTTGGCCTCGGCAGGCGTCTTTTTCTCGCTCGCGCTTGCCGGGATCGTCTGGATCGCGGCGCTTTGGGCGCGCTTCGTGCCCTAGGACTTTAGGCGGCAAATCGCCGTCTACCGCGCCCGGCCGCCGAGCCTCAGACTGATGCGCTGGCGAATGGGTTGGCGCTGGGCTCGCTTTCGCACCGGCAACTCCCGTGACGGTAAGCTGGTGTTGATGGACATAAACTGGAGGTTGAGATGACGAAGAATATGTCTGTCGCGCTTTACGTCGTGGCCTTGATAGCCGTTGTCGTCACGGTAGACGTACTGTTCTTTAGGAATCGGCTCTGGGAGCGGCTGATGGTGAATATCGGCATCGTTCTCGTGTTTGCCGCGTTCTATTTGAGGTTCATGCAGAACCCTTGAGGTAAGCGCTTTCTGCACTCTCTTACGCGGTCAAAGAGGCTATCGCCGCGCGTAGCTCATCGATGCCGGAGCCCATGCGCGCCGAGGTGGTCAGGATCACCGGGTAGGCGGCAGGGTGCTTGGCGAGGTCGGCCGCGATCTTCTCTTGCAAGGCTTGAAGCTCTGAGGCCTTCGGCTTGTCGGCCTTGGTGAGCACCACCTGGTAGGAGACGGCCGCCTCGTCGAGCAGCGTCATGGTCTCCTTGTCGTTCGGCTTGATGCCGTGGCGGGCGTCGATCAGCAGGAACACCCGCTTCAGCTCGCGCCTTCCCTTGAGGTAATCGCGGATCAGCCGCGTCCAGCCCTTCACCTCGGCCTTCGAGGCTTTGGCGTAGCCGTAGCCCGGCATGTCGACGAGATAGAGCGCGCCGTCTTTGCCGAGGCTGAAGAAATTGAGCTCGCGCGTCCTCCCCGGTGTCACGGAGACGCGGGCCAGCGAGGTGCGTCCCGTGAGCGCGTTGATGAGGCTCGACTTGCCGACATTCGAGCGCCCCGCGAAGGCGATCTCAGGCCTTCCGTCCTTGGGCAGGTCATCGATCTTGACCACGCCTTTGACGAAGGCGACCGGCGTTTTGAACAGCGCCTCGCCGCGGGCAAGCTCCTCTGGAGTGAATTCCTGAGTGTCCATGTCATCGCCGGACGTGCCCGCCTGCGCGGGAAACAACCAGAAGAGAGGCGAGGGCCGAACAGCCTACGCCTTGTCGCGCTTCGCTTTGGCCACGCGCTTGCCTTCGCTTTTCGTCTCGGAGCGCTCGGCAAGCGTGATGGCACCGCGGTCGCAGACGAGCCAATATGAGATGCCGAGCGCCACGATCGCGGCGGCGAGAGCAAACAGCTCGCGTGTCGCCGCCTCGCCGACATCGAGAATGATCAGCTTGCGGACAACAGCGAGCAACCCGATCAGGATCACCGTGCGCACCTGCACGATGCTGTGCATCCGCTGGGTCGAGACGAGAATGGAGCGCTTGAACTCAAGGGCGATGACGACGGTGAACATCATGCCGAAGATGCTTTGGAAGACTTGATAATTGTCGGGGTTGAAGTTGCTCGACGTGACGCTGTGAACGATCGTCAGGACGAGGTTCCAGAGCGCAAAGACGATGAACGCTGCGATCAGAATGGTGAGGATGAGGACGATCAGGTACTCGAATTTGTCGTAGAAGCTCAGCAGGTTGAAGCGCCTGCGTGCTTCCGCGAACTCTTCCCTCATCTGCATTGGTCCGCCCCCGACGCTAGCCGGTCGTCTCGCTTTCGTCGCGCACCTTCGGTTTCTTGGTGCTCGCCTTACCCTTCTTGATGCCGAGATTCTCCAGCAGCGGGATGTCCACCCCTTGCCGCGACATGATCACCGATTGCTGGAGCACCGAGAGCGTGTTGTTCCACGCCCAATAGATCACAAGCCCCGCCGGGAAGTGCGCCAACAGGAAGGTGAAGAACACCGGCATCCAGGTAAACACTTTCTGCTGCACGGGATCGGGCGGTGCCGGGTTCAGCTTCATCTGCACCCACATGGTCACGCCCATGATCAGCGGCCACGCGCCGATCATCAGGAAATCGGGCGGCGTCCACGGGATCAGCCCGAACAGGTTGAACACGGTGGTGGGGTCGGGCGCCGACAGGTCCCTGATCCAGCCGAAGAACGGCGCATGCCGCATCTCGATGGTGACGAACAGCACCTTGTAGAGCGAGAAGAAGATCGGGATCTGCACCACGATCGGCAGACAGCCCGAGGCCGGGTTCACCTTCTCCTTCTTGTACAGGTCCATCATCGCCTGTTGCTGGCGCATGCGGTCGTCGCCGAAGCGTTCCTTGATGCGCTGCATCTCGGGCCCGAGCTTCTTCATCTTGCTCATCGACACGTAGGATTTGTTGGCGAGCGGGAAGAGCACGAGCTTGATGCAGAACGTGACGATGAGGATGGCCACGCCGAAATTGCCGACGAGCTTGTAGAAAAAGTCGAGCGCGAAGAACATCGGCTTGGTCAGGAAGTAGAACCAGCCCCAATCGATCAGGAGGTCGAACTTCGGAATGCCCTGCGCGGCATAGCGATCGACGAGGTTCACCTCCTTGGCGCCAGCGAAGACGCGGCCCTTGACTTCGGCCGTCTCGCCCGGCGCCACCGCGAGCGGGTTCATGAGATAGTCGGCCTGGAAGCGCTCCTGAGACTGGCTGTCGGCCGGAGTGCCGGAAAATTTGGCCTCGAACGGCTTGCCCTGCTCTGGGATGACGACGGCAGCCCAATATTTGTCGGTGATGCCGAGCCAGCCCTCGTTGCTCTTGAAGCTCTGCGGCGGGTTATCGGCGGCCTTCTTGTAGGTGATTTGCTCGAGCCCGTTGTCGACCACCCCGATCAAGCCCTCATGCAGGATGTAGTAGCTTTTCGTGGGCGGAATCCCGTGACGCGAGACGAGCGCATAAGGGTAGAGCGTCACCGCCTCTGAACCCGTGTTCTCCACGTGATCGTCAACGGTGAACATGTATTTGTCATCGACCGAGATCGTGCGGGTGAACTTGAGCCCCTTGCCGTTGTCGTAGGTCAGCGTCACCGGCGAGGTCGGCGTGAGCGGCCCCGACGTGGCGGCCGTCCATAACGTGTCATCGCCGGGAAGTGAGAGGCCCGCATCGCCGCTAGGTCCGACATAGCCGTGCTCGGTGTAATAGGGCTGTGGGCTGCCCGCGGGCGAGAGGAGCACGACGTTAGGGCTGTCTGGATCGACCGTCTCACGATAGTCTTTGAGTGTCAGATCGTCGATCCGGCCGCCCTTGAGCGCGATCGAGCCCTTGAGCGCGGGCGTGTCGATAGCGACGCGCGGCGATTGGGCGAGCGCCTCCTCGCGGGTGAGGGTCGTGGTCGTGGTCGCCGGCTGAGTGGGCTGAGGCACCCCCGTGCCGGGTGTCGGCGGCCCTGGCTGCGGCGCTCCGGGCTCGGTCTGCTCGGTTGCCGTCGGCGTCGCCGAAGGCGACTTCGGCTTCGGCACGAAGAAATACTGCCAGGCGAACAGCACAGCCATCGACAACACGATGGCAAGAATGAAATTCCGGTTGTTCTCGTCCATGGGGCGTTCAGCTCAAGGGCCGCTCTGTGCCGCGAAGGCGCGGGGGATGGGCAGGGTTGGGTTCAGCGCTTCTTTGCGGACTTCGGCTCGTGCACCTTGGCGAGAGCGCGTTCAAGGTCCTTGATCAGCTCAGGGAAGGGCCGTTGTACCGTGCCTTCCCGCGCGATCAAAACATAATCATAGCCCTCTCTGGCGTGGTCGCCCCCGGTGAGCCTGACGGCCTCCTTCAAGCGCCTGCGCGC